>RZZR01000023.1 GCA_009929795.1 Deltaproteobacteria bacterium
CCTCCCAGGAACCCCTCCCAGGAACCCCTCCCAGGAACCCCTCCCAGGACCCCTCCCAGGATGGGGAATGCGCAGAAGCCCCTCCCAGGCCCTTTCCCTGCCGAAACCTGTTTTGCCCCTCGGGGAAGGGTGGAGGGGGTTTAGATGCGAGAATAGGGGCCCCTATGCGCGCGTTTGAGGGGGAGGGGAGGGGTTTCGCTGACTGACTGGCCGGTCAGCGAGTCGGGTGGTCTCACCGGAACGGGGCTGCAGGCGGCGGGGGCGGGGGCTGCTTATACCCCCACCCCCTTTCTTGTGCCTCGCCCTAAAAAAATACCGAGCCCCATCCCGGTTTATATGTATACAGAGCCCTCACCCGGATAAATACCGATCCCCATTTAGGTTTACATGCATCCAGAGCCTCCCACCTGCAAAATGCCTGCCTCCCGACCATCCCTATGTATACAGAGCACTACCCATCGTCTGCTGTATAAATGCGTCAAAAAGGCGGGATCGGGCTCGCATCTTTCCTGGGGCTCCCCCACCCCCACACCGGGACAGGATTGAAGAAAATACCCACCCTACCCCCGGAAGGAGTATTGCAACCCTACGTAGAAGACCCTACAATCAACTCATGGAGGTGCGTGTTCATGGAAGACAAACCTAACAACCCCTGCTCCCCGGATAACCCCTACACCGCGTTGGGGGAGGAACCCCTGACAGCCAAGGAAGAGCGCGATGCGACCCTGCAGGAAAATCGGCGTCTCTCCCGGAAACTCGCCGAGGCGGAGGAACTGCTGAAAAAGCGTACCGAGACCCTCACCCAACTGGGGAACGGAATGGCGCGGCTGGAAGAGAGATACAACGGGCTGGCCGAGAAGCACAAGGACAACATCGAAGAGTTCCACAAGATGAAGACCATGCGGGACGAAGCACGAGCCGAAGTGGAACTTCTCCAACAGGACCTGGAAGAAGCCAGGGAAGAAATCCGAGTCGCCGATTCCCGGGTCTCGGAGCGGAAATCCCAGGACATTCTCTTCCTGGTGCGGCGGCTGCGGATGATGTCGGAGAGGGACGTGTGAAATGGAGTTCACCCAGCGGGAAGTGGTTCTGGTGGAAGAAGGGGTGTGCCCTTTCTGCACCGGAATGTTGAAAGAGAAAATCATGCCCGGGGGCGGATTGTTCAAGTGCTGCGAACCTTGCTCGGCATTGTTCGTGATCAAGGAAGAAGAGAGGTGCGAAATGGGAAAGAGCAAAAAAGGCGGCTGGCCTCGGGGAATCCCCCGCCAGCCCAGCACACCGGAAGAGGACAATCTGGTCGAGGCATGGAGGCTCGCCAAGGCGGCCGGAGCCGAAGTCTACAACGCCAATGACGTGATCGCCTGGGCTCGGGAGAACGGGTCCACCCTTCCCTTCCCGAAGCAGAAGCCCACCAAGCCCAAGCCGGAACTCCGCAAGACCAAGGAAATCCCTGTCGCCGCCTTGGTCCCCCCTCCGGCAGCCCCCCGGGAGGGGGGGATGTCCTGGAAGGAACAGTTCGCCCAGCTGGCCCTGGTGTGCATCCTGAAGACCGTGGAACTCCTGGAGGAAGCCGATGACTGACTACAACTACGACCTGGACCTGGACTACACCGAAGACTTGCCCCCTTCTCCTCCGGCGTCTGATCCCGACCCGCCGGCCTGCCCGGGGTGCACCGCCTACCGAGAGGCCATCCTGGACCTGAACCGGGGACTGCAGAACATGCAGCAGAAAATGGACCACCAACGCGAAGACTTCGCCCGGATGCAGCAGACCATGCTGGACAGCATGGTGAACTTCGGGGCCTGCCTGCACATCGCCCGGTCCGGCCGGGAGCAGTTTGCAAACGACAGGAAGACCGTGTAGACTGTAACTGTCTGATTCTCCTCTCTCTCACCCCCAGGCTCCCACCTGGGGGTCTTTTTTTTGTCCCGGCCCGGCAGGAGATGCTCGGAGGGTGGGGAAGCGATCCCCGTTACGCACCTCTGTAACCTCCCCTGCTGTGCCTGGGGGAGAAGAACCCTTCCTCCCAACGTGCCTCCACACTCCAGGGGAAGGGTTCTTGCTTTCTCCTCGGTCTTTCTCTACAGTAACATCATGGCGACTGAAGACCCTCTTGATTTTCTGGACGTTCTGGCCCTGGACGCCCCCGAGCCCGAACCCGTATCCAACCGGACCCGGATGCTGGCAGAGCAAGCAGGCATCCCGGAAGAAGACCGGGAGTTGTTCTCCACCCTGCTGGACGACCCACGGCTGACCGACATAACCCAGGAAATCGCCTATCTCCGCTACCTGCGGGTGAAGCTCCAGCAGTCCATCGAGGTTCGGCGGGAAGCAATGGTGGTCGAACTGGGGCGCAAGATGCTGACCTCCTTCGACGGATACCTGTGGTCGGCTGCCTGTCCGGTCCCTGAGGGCTCGAAGACGCCTGTTCGGGAGTGGATGCGAGGCATTCTGGCCCGGATGTTGAACGAGCACTTCCCGATCCTGGACCTGGACAAGGCACACGCCGCCGCCCTGCGGGATATGGTGGTCGCCCTGGGAAAGATGGCCTCGGAGTGGAAGAAGGTCACGGAGGGGATGACGATCAAGATCGAGTCCAACGAAGATGAACTCTTCATGCGCTTGATCCGGGACATTCTGATTCCCTCCGTTCCCCGGAACCTGTGGGGGAACATCCTGGTTCGGGCCGAAGCCCTATCCTCGGAAATGATGCCCAGCCTGCCAGAAGGGATTATCGACTACATCTGATGGCCACCATGCGCGGACACCTTGTTCTTGCCTGCAACCCCGACTCTGCCGTTGTCCGTCCGGGGAAGTTGAAGCTCTTCATGGTGGGGGAGTCGGAACCTCGGTGGACCATTATGGCCCATGGCTACGGAGCCAACGGGCCCGGATGGGGCTGGACCGGCGGAGATACCCCGCCGGGGCGCTACCGGCTGGGGACCATCTACACCATTTCCTTCGAGGAACATCTGGTTTTCGGGGACTACTGCATCGATCTGATCGACCTGGAGAACCAGGAAACCGGAATCGGGCGGGCGGGAATCAGCATCCACGCCGGCCGGACCCTCTATACGCCCACCTTTGGGTGCGTGCGGGTAGCCGAGGAAGGACTTGCCCGACTGGTGAAGTCCCTGCGCTGGGTGCGGAAAAGCACCCCCAACCGCCCTGTGCGGCCCCTGGACGGCTACTACCCGGACGACGACTACCTGGATTTCACCATGATCTGGACGAAAGGCATCTGAGGGAGGCGCACATGGGCATCGTCAAGCAGGATTTCTTCGGGCCGGCCGAGAGTGTCGAACTGACCTACGACCCCTTCAACCAAGGGAAGATGAAGATCTACCCCCTGGAGTACGAATCGGTGCTGGCCTTGCGCCTGAGCGGGTTCGACGAGGCGGACATTCATTTCCTGATCCGCTTCATCAGCGGGGTCGGTCTTCTCTCCGGGTTCCCCAAGATTCCGGCGGAGAGAATGGACGAGTTCGTAGACGTTCTCCGGGATCTGTTCGCTCTGATCAACGGCCTGAAGGACGGGTTTGGGGTCCAGGACGTGACACAAGTGATCGGTGTCCTGGATCGCATCTACAACCTGTTGAAGCGATAGTGGGGACCATCCGGGAAGTCCGGCTGTCCGAGGTCCCACGGGACCCATACGGATACATGGTCCAGAGGCTGGCGGAGACCCTCCGGCAGACCATCGCCATGACCCGTATCTTCTACAAGAACTTCGATTGGACCAAGAACCCCAAGCAGAAGATGATGTACGACCTGTGTTCGAACCCCCCTTCGAACCGGGTCCAGCACATCATGCTTCGGGGCTCGGTCGGCTCCGGGAAGTCGATTGCCGCCCATGCCTGGACCCTGAAGACCCTGGACGAGTACCCGGGAGCCCACTGGCTTGGACTCCGGAACACCCACGACGAGATCATCACCTCGATCTGGACCCAGATCCGGAAGTTCCTGAAGCGCCATCAAGTCCCTTGCACCCACGGGAAGCAGCCCGCCTACATTGAACTACCCAACGGGTCGGCTTGGCAGTTCTGGTCCGCCAACGCGATTGTGCAGACCAGCTTGACCGACGTTGCCAAGGGTCTCGGCTCGACGGAGTTCTCCGGGGCCACCCTGGAAGAGGCGGACTCCATCATGCAGGCGGCCGTGGAGACCGTCCCCCAGCGTCTCCGAGAGGCGTCCGGGGTGAAGAGTCGCTTCATGTTCTACCCGATCAACCCGCCCCCCGAAAACCATTGGTTGGTGAGGTTCTTCCGGGAGAACAAGCAGGACAACCCCCTGGACTTCCACGAGATCCACATGACGATGGAAGACAACCGCTACTGGCTGGAGAAAGAAGCCCCAGGCTACATCGAAACCCAGTACGCCATCTACGGCCACCGTCCTGCCCTGTTCCGCCGGATGATCCTGGGGGAGTACGGTCCCGAGGCCAAGGGAGATCCCATATACAAGGACGTGTTCTCCCGGGACTTCCACGTCTACAAGCGCACCGTGGACGGACAGCCCCGCCCTTCCATCATCGAGCGGTGGACTGCAGAGCAGATGTGGAAGCTGGGCCCGGTGTGCCTGTGTTGGGATTTCGGGTGGAACCACCCATGCCTGTTGGTCTTCCAGGATCGGGACTACGGAAGGTTCGACCAGATCGTGATCCTGGGGGCATGGCTGGGCGATCGGGAACTTCTCCGGTTGTTTGCTAACTACACCCTGGGCCGGGTGAAGTCTATGCTCCCCAACGCCGAGTTCCTCTCCTTCTGCGACCCGGCAGGAGCCCAGAAGGCCAACGGTGGGGTCTCCGACCAGACGGCCATCGACATTCTGGAAGCAATGGGGATTCATCCCCGCCACACCAGGAGTTCCGTCGAGTATGGGATCAACCTGACTGCGGACCTCCTGGCCTCGAACTACAACTACGGGAGATCCGGGGTGCAGCCCCTGATCCTGGTGGACGACAACGATTTCACCCAGGATGTCATTGACGGGTTCGAACTGGGGTATGTCCAGGATCCTCGGGCTCTCCTGGAAGATCAGGTGCGACCCCTGAAGGACGGGAAATACGAACATATTTTCGACGCCCTTCGCTATGGGGTGATCCACCGCCGGAAGGCCCGCAAGGAGGACTACACCATGCGGGCGGTCCGGACGCAGAGGTCGGATGTTTTCTCCAAGTTGCATACCGATCCCGAAACAGGTAGGTTCTATGTGGAAGACCCGCGAAGTGAAGTAGACTTCGGAGAACTCATGGAAGGGACGGGAATCCCGTCCCCGAGTTACTCGTTCTAGGAGGTTGGCATGGACGACTTCGGGTCCAGGACTTCGGTGCGGAGTCTTACCCCCATGTCCTTGGGGGACCCTATGGCCATCCTGGACGGGATGGAGGCCCCTCCTCCGCCCATGCCCCAAGACATTCTGGAGGAGGACGACGACGCCCTGGTGGATGCCCTGGTGGACACCCTGAACCACGAGCATCAGGTTCGACAGCCTCACGAGTACTTCTGGAACATCGCCTGGGATCGGGTGAACGGGCGCTACGACTTTTCCCGGAAAATGGGTTGGCAGTCCAAGCGCACCCTTCCGGAGGTGCTGCAGAAGACCCTGAAGCTGACCTGGGAAATCACGAAGCCCCTGATCGAGGCCGGGGAGGGTTGGTTCGCGGTGAAGCCGATGAACCGGAAGTTCGCCCCCCTGGTGGACGTTCCGGTTGAGTTGACCCGCATGTCTCTCTACCCGAATTCCGACCACGGGGACCACTTCAATACGGTTGTCTACGATCTGGTTTTCTCCGGTCTGCTGGCGGAGAACATGGCCATGCTCGTGATCCCCGAGGTGGATGGGACTCCGAGCATGGACCCCCTGCAGGAGGAAGCCTCGGCCGAGGACTCCGGCTACATCCCCAACTACGGGTTCGGGGCGGCTCTGGGCACTCCCCAGGAACAAGCTGCCCCTGAGATGAAGGACTGGGGGCAGGCATTCAGGGTGCGGTTCGAGGCGTTCAACCCTCGGATGGTGTGGAAGGACTCCACTGGACGCAACCGTTACGTTCTGTGGACCCAATCCATGACTCCGGACGAGTTCCGGGCAGAAGCTGAAACCCGGGGATGGAAGTACATCGACGAAACCATTGCCTCGGCGTTGGCCAAGGACGATACGGGGATGGATCCCGATGCGGAAACCATGCGTGTTCGTCGGGACGCTGATGACGCCTACGGGCAGGGTCGCCGGGATACCATCCATCTGACCCACCTGTGGGGGTCCCTCTACAACAACGAGGGGCGGAAGATGGGACCGGATGGTCTGGCCTACTACATCGTCGCCAACAAGAAGCATCTGGTCTGGGGGCCGGAGCCTTCCCCCTTCTGGCATAAGGAAATTCCCCTGATCGTGACCCCCCTGCTGCGGATTCCCTTCGCGGCCTACGGGAAGAGCCTGATCTCCACCTGCATCGATCCGATGGATGCGTGGGTGGAGATCCTGAACATGATGCTGGACTACCTCCAGCAAGCCATCAATCCGCCCACCGAGGTGGACTTGGACCTGCTGTCCAGCAGATACGGGAACCAGTTGACCTCCGGGATCAGTCCCGGGAAGGTACTGCTGACCGAGAAAAAGGGAGGCGCGGTCCCGGCAATCGCTCGTTCCCAGGTTCCAGATCCTGGGTCCGGGGTGTGGAACGTCTTGGGGATGTACCGCCAGGAAAAGGACGGATTCATCGGTCTTGCCGATACCGGAGCGGCCCCGCGCACCAGGAACCGCATCTCGGCCCAGGAATTCAAGGAGAGGTCGGCGGTTGCCGGCGGTCTGATGCGCCAGATTTTCAAGAACATGGTGGATGGCCTGTTCCGCCCCGCCCTACGCCAAGCATACCTGTTGACCCTGCAGTACATCCCACAGCAGATGTGGGAGACCTACATCGAGGAAAAGGTCCAGGGACTGAACCCCGGAACTCCCCAGCAACCACAGCCGGAGATGGTCCCGCCGGGAATGCCGCCGGAAGCTGCCCCTCCCCAGCAGCAGGGTCCCGAGCCTCCCGCCGGGGACTCCCCCTTGATCAAGCAGTTGACCGAAATGAAGTCCTGGTCGGCCTCCCGTCGTCTGCGGGAGTTGGGGCGGGCGTTCACCTTCAAGGTAGAGGTCTTTGACGCCGTGGAGAACCGCCGGGAGCGGTTGGAGAAGTTGTCGATGGTGGCGTCTTCCGCACAGGCGGTCCCGATGATGGCTGCCCGCGTGAAGTGGCATAGGTTCACGGAAGAGTTCTTCCGGGCCCTGGAGCTTCCGATTGACGAGTTTCTGTGGCCCAACGACAAGGACACGGTGGACCAGCCGATCCCGATGCAGCAGGCCATCCAGGCCATGACGGGGGTGCAGGACATACCGGACGTGCCTCCGTCCCTACCGACCCCTCCTCCCGGGGGTCCAGAAATGGGAATCCGTTGACGGCAGGGAAGGGGTTGGCGTAGACTCTACAGAAAGGGGATACTAGCATGGAAACTCGCCCGGGAAAGCCCCTGGAACTGGAACCGGATCCCTTCTCCGAGGGCGATCCCCGTTTTCGCAACCCGAACGTGATCGACAAGCAGTACGAGGTGAACTTCAACGGCAACCCCGGATGCGAGGACCCCGAGGTTCTCAAGGGGTTCCGCGTGGTGAAGTCGAACTTCGACTAGGAGGGACAGCGAATGGCCTACAAGAAGGGCAAAGGGATCCCCAAGAAGGGCGGAATGCCCCCCGGCTTCCCCCCGAAACCGGACAAGAAGAAGAAAAAGTAGGAGGTGGACATGGCCGACGGTAAAGTTTCCGCTCCCCGTCCTACCACCCTGATCGAGGTGGACGGGAACAACAAGCTGACCAAGACCAAGGTGGACGGGAACTCCCAGAAGAGCTACCCGAAGCCCGATTAGCAAGGAGTCCCGCATGTCAGGAGGAGTCCCCCGCCAGGGAGGAATTGTTCACGAGGAAATGCTGCGGCAAATCCTTGGGGATAACTCCGGAGACCTGGAGGTCATTTCCATCAACGGAACTGTGCGGAGAATCCTGGATGCCCGGGATAGAATTGCGCTTCGTCTGGCCACAGGGAGGGGGTACTCCAACACCCCCTCCCTGTTGCTGTGTACCACGGAGCAGGAGAGAATCTCCGTCCAGGCCCTGCTCCAAGCCCTGGATCTTCTGGTGGGGGCATTGGTCGGGGATCTTCAAGAGAATACCGAAGGACCCCGAGAAATCATGGTGTAGGCGTGGCTGTGTTTCCGTGGGCGGAGGATCCGATTTCTGCCCTCCGGCAGGAGAACGAGAACCTCCGCCAGATGATGCACCAGGAGCGCACCCCTTCCAAGTACGAATTGAACGGCACAAAACGGAGGGTTCAGACCCTCCAGGAACAGGTGAAGACAGTGGTGAACAACATTTCGTCCGCAGGCACTCAGGAGCCCCAATTTTCCTGGGATAGTTGGAAGAGCCAGACTCCGGAGACTACTCCCTCCAGCCCCCCGCAGCAGGAAGCCGCCCCGATTGCGCCTTCCGACTTCGATACCCTGTACCAGAAGAAGCGGGTTCAGGAGATCGCCTATCTCCAGGAGTTGAGCAAGAAGCAGCAGCAGGCTGCAGACGAGTTCATCGGGAACCCCCAGTTGGCCCCCTACTACAACGACGCCCTGGTGGAGTTCCAGAGGATCGACCAGATGATGTCGGGGCGTCCCTTCGAGGAGAAGATGCGGGCCCTGCATTCCACGGTTGGGGACTGGATCTCCCGAGGATGGGCTCCAAGGCAGCCCTTTGATCCCAAGCGCCCGATGGGGGGCATCCCGACCGGGGGTCAGAGCGGAGGCGGGGACAACCGCTTCCGCCCGGACGAAGGAGGAGCAGCGGGGCAGGTCGGTTTCTACACCGACGAGATGCGCCGAGCCGACGCCGAACATGATCGGAAGGCAAGGACGATGGACCTGGAGGCCCGCAAGGCCGAGCCCCACGGCGGGTCCGACGCCCTGACCTACGGCGAGTACTTCAAGAGACAAGCAGAAAAGCGAAAATAGTAGTATACTTTTCGCGGATGGAACCGAGGTAGGTGCCCTGCCCCCGTGTGGGATCCTGACCCGGTTCGGACGCTGATACCGTTCGAGTCGAGAAAAGACCTACACGGAAGGAGGGCCCAAGAATGGCTCTGGTTTGGATGACCGACAGTTTGGGGGGGTATCTCACCTCCCCGGAACTCAGCCGGAACATGCGACTCCGGGCACAGCCCCGGATGCGGTTCCGCCCCCTCTCTACCCCCGAGGTGTCCTTCGGGATGCATCAGGGAGACGTGCTCCAGTACACCAAGGTTGGTGACGCCGATGACGGGCGAGTGGTGGCCGAAGACGAGACCGTTCCCACCTCGAACCTGACCTTCAGCAAGGACACCGTGACCGCCGCCGAGTACACCCTCGGGATCGACTTCTCCTGGCGGTTGGATATTCTTGCGAAGCTGGATGTCTACAACAACATCATCAAGGCCCTGACCAACTCGATGGCCAGGACCCTGGACAAGGCGGCTGCCGCCCAGTTCCGTTCTGCGGATCTGGTCTACACCCCTACGGGAACTGCGTCGTCTCCGTCCTACACCCTGGGAACCGCCGGAGTGGCTCTGGCTTCCGCTACCCGCCGGTTCAACATGTGGGACCACATGAACGTCGTGGATCTGATGACCGGGACCTACCAGATCCCGTTCTACGATGACGTTGGCTACGCGTCCGTAGGCTCCACCTCCTTCCTTCGCTCGTTCTTCGAGGACGGGAGGTGGGAGCGGGTGGTTACGCCTGAGAACTCGGGCAAGTTCTTCCGGGGAGAGGTGGGCGAACTCTACAACTGCCGCTTCATCCGGGAGACCAACGCCCTGGACAACGCCCTGGCGGCTTCCAACGGGGAAGCCATCTACATCGGGTCTGATGCTGTGCTCGAAATCACCATCTACCCCGAGGAAATCCAGGCCAAGCTGGGCTCCGACTACGGCCGTGATCGCGGTCTGCGCTGGGTCTACTACGGTGCCTGGAAAAAGACCTGGGACTACTCCACGGACGGCGTTGCCCGCATGATCCGTGTTCACTCCCTGACCTAGTTCTAGAAAGGAGACTTGGAAACATGGCTCTCTCTCGCGCTTCCGGGAGTGACTACAGCGGGCAGCTTCGCGGTCATTCCCACCCCATGTATAACGTTCCGTTCGTGGTGCGTCCGATGAACAGCATCACTGCGGGAGACTTGGCCGCCGCCGGCGGAACTTCCCTGGGGCAGTACGCCCTTCCGGACTACTTCGGGGAGTGTCTGGTCTTGGCTTTCGGCTTTACCTACGCTGCCGCAGGCGGGGCTCAGACCGTTGCCGGATCGATGGAAGTGGAGATCGCTGGGGACGACATTGAAGTTGCGGGGGCTGTGGCTCTGGCAACCTCGGTGGCCAGCCACGCGGCCCACGACTGCGCGGAAACCTCCTGCAACAACATCCCTGCGGCGTCCAACCTCGCCTCCGCCCCCTCCTACCCGGTCATTGCCGGCGGAGAGTTGCTGGAGTGGAAGGTGAACACGCAGGGAACCGGAGCAGGCGACCGCACGGTGTTCCCCTACGCCATTCTGGTTCGGCGGCCGTCGCAGAGCTAGACCCACCTGGGGGGTGGTCCTTTCGGGGGCCACCCCCTCTACCTACTGAGAGGTGACTTGTGAAAGAAGGCTGGATCGATCCCCGGAAGTTTCCCCCCGGACACATGGTCTTCAAGGCGGATTCCCAGGAGGGGGTGGTCATCTCCCGGGGCCGACCCTACGCCATGAACGGAATGCCGCTCCCGGCGGATGTGTCCTGGCTCCGGAAGAACAACTACAGCGTGACCGGAGACGTGATTCGGGCTCTCGCCCCTCCGGAGCCGGAGAAGAAGACTACGGTCTGTGACCGATGCCTGCAGAACGTTCCTCGGGGGTGCAAGTACTGTCCCGAGTGCGGGAATCCCATGTCTGCCATCTGGACCCCAGGGGACGGCGGGGACGGGGAGCGGCTGCGGAAACTGATCGACCCGGAGGATCCTCTTGGTGCTCTGGACGCTGTTTCCGACCCCCTGGACCCGGAGGCCCTGGCTCTCCGGCGGAAGACCGCAGAGGAGATGGAGGCCACGGAGGACGAGATTCTCAGGGAACTGGAGAACGTTCGGGATGCCAACCTGATCGCCGTTCCCGGAGAGGCTGCTCGGCCCGCCAAGCCAAAATTCACCCGCACCGTGAAGGGGAAGGTCTCCCATTCTTCCCCCGCCCAACGAGGAGGCTAGGCTATGGAATGGGCTCCCATTCGGACCCTGGACTACCTGTTCAACCGGGTGAAGACCCGGTTTGGTAAGTCTACCCCCGAACTGGAGGCCCAGTTCATCCTGGACGTGACCGACGAACTTCGGGTGATCTCCGCCGAGTACCCCTACTGGTTCTTGAAGGCGGAGCCGGGGGGAGAGGTTCCGGCAGGCTTCCTGTCCGGGACCCTCCCCTCCCCCGATCAAGACGGCTGGATGGACACTGGATGGTTCCAGACCTCACCCGACGTGCAGGACTACACAGCGAGGGATCGGGGATTTGGCAAAAGGGATCAGAACTGGTTCCCTGTGGAGTTTTCCCAGATCAACTACGCCAAGGTCTACGACGTGGGCGGGCATCCTCTCCGGGACCTGAAGGTTGTAAATGGGGATCTGTTCCACTCCTTTGTCGATTTCTCCAACCGGGGAACCCCCAACCGCATCTTCCCGGTCACGGATGGGTACTCGACGAAACTGAGGCTTCACCCGATCCCGGATCAGGAATACATGGTGGCGATCAGTGCTCAGTTCGCATACCCGCCGTGGCATCGACACGGAAACACCTACACGAATTCGCTGCTGGCCTACTACCCCCGGGCAATGTACCACTTGGGGATGATGTACTTCGCTGAGTACTTCCAGGAGATGGCCCTGTATCAGTTCCACAAGGAAGTGCTCTACGGGAAGGTAAAGGGGTCCACCCGCTCCGACAACCCGGACTACGGTCTGATCGGGGCCATGAAGATGGACTCCGAGCGCCGAGAACTCCAACAGACTCCCGACATTTCCTACGGGGAGTCGGTGAAGGATCTTGTAGGTCGAGACCATCGAGCCCACCTGCGTAGACCCGGAGGGGCCTACTACTCGGACACCTACTGATGCGTCCGACCTCCTTGTCCGATGTGGTGTCCTTCCCGATCTGGGGTCTGGCGGCCGGACAGTTCAACAACGTCCCCTCCCCCCGGATTGCTGACCTGGGGCTTTTCGCCTCCAACAACGTGTTCATCTCCGAAGGAAGGGTGCAGGTGCGCCCCTCCCTCGTCGAGTACGTACCCACCGACTCCTCCCTTCCTTGCACCCACGCCGCGCACATGATCACCCAAGGTGGGGATACCTTCCTGATCCGGACCTCCCTCGATCCCGGAACTTCCAAGGTGTCCGTGTTAGCCTATGATGGGGACCAATGGGAAACCATCGCTTCCGACCTCTTGGGAGCGGAGGACATCCCCCCGGAGTCCTGCATGCTGAAGGGGGAGTGGCTTCTCTGTCCCGGGAACGACAAGGTATACCAGTGGACGGGATCTGGCCCCATGATCCCTCTGGAGTCCTTGCAGCCCGACCCCGACCTGAAGCCCCCCGACTCTCCGGCGCATATCGCCTCCAACATGTCCAGGGTATTCCTGGCCAACGGGATCGACCCCTATACCGGGGATCGGATACCCTGGCGGGTGTGGTGGTGCTCCAAGAGTGACACTACAACCTGGGATCACGGAGGAAGGAAGCCGGAGGCCAAAAACGCTTCGTTCCAGGACCTGATGCATGACAACACGGAGGTTACGGCCCTCCACTACCTGGACGGGACGGAGATCCTGGCCTTCAAGCCGAGGTCCGTCTACGTCGGGGAGTTCAACTCGGGGGTGAACCTCTATCTGTTCCTCCCGGTGTCCCTCGAAATCGGGTGTATCGCCTCGAAAACCGTGAAGTCCTGGAACGGGTTGTGTGTGTTCCTGGGACCCAACAACGTCTACGCCAAGCCCGTGGGCGGAAAGCCCCAAGCCATCGGGGATGCCATCCGGCCTCGGCTGGCGGAACTCCTAAACTCGGAGTTCGCCCACAGGTCTTCGGCTGTGATTGATCCGGTGCTGGGGGTGTACTGGCTGTTCGTCCCGCAGAACGAAGAAGCCACTTGTGGGAAGATTTTCGCCTGCTCCCTGCGGGACAAGTTCGCCTGGACCGAGGGGGAAATCTCCTCCTCCAGGATTCGGATCACAGACGCTACCACTTTCTACCCCTCCTCCTCCGAGGTGGAAGTGCTCGTGTCCTCCCGGGACGGGAAAATCTACTCCATGGCCGGCGAGTCCCCAATGCGGGACGGAGGAGACTCCTTCTCCGCAAGTTTCTGGTCGAGGACCTTTGATTGGGTGGAACTGCTGGCCAAGCAAGGAGCGGAGACCGTCTCCCTTCAGAAGATTTCGGTGCAGGGTCCTCGGGGCTCCGCCTCGGGAATCGTCCGGACCGGGCCTACTGTGGCTTCCGTGGAGTGCGCCGAGACACAGGAGTTCGGGGACTTCGACATGTCGCAGGCGTGGGAGCAGTCCTTCCGGGGAGGGAAGACCCAAGCCTACCGATTTGCTCAGGTCGGTGCCTACTGGCCCCCCGGAATCAAGGACCCCATGCCCGTGGACGGAATCACGGTCTGGGGCATCCCAAGAGGGGACGCGAGGGAGTAAATGGACGATCTGATTCAGAGGTTCGCCACCACGGGGAGGTTCTCCGAACCGGGCGGGGAGCGGGGAGTTTTTCGGGATCGGGTCCGGTACACGGTTCACGCCAACCGGATCCTCCTTCGTGCGACTCTCGGGGATTCCGGGGAGGTTCCTCTGGTCACAGTCCCTCTCGGGGAAACCTGGGTAGCCACCTCCTTTCGGATCCACAACACCAGCGAGACGAACGACCGCATCGTTACCCTCCGGGATGTACCCTACGGGGGAGTCAACGCCCTGGCCTACCAGTGGGGGAGGATCACCCTGCGCCCCAACGAAACCCTCTACATGTACGGAATAGAGGAAGTCTGGGACGGGGGCTACAGCATCTTCGGGTGGGCCGACGTAGCCGAGGAAGTCCTGTTGAAGGTCCAAGGAACGCCACTGGTTGATGCATAGGAGGCGGAAATGGGAATGGTGGTGCACGTCTCCAGGGACGTAGAGATCCACAGGGCCGATGTGGAAGACTGGGAAGCCATTGTGGGCTTGCGGGAGTACCTCGAGGGATCCCGAGCCCACAACTACATCTCTGCGGATCCTCAATCCCTGAAAGCCTTCCTGCACCACTCCTTCACTTTCCCGGAGAGGGTTGGTTTGCTCTTGTGTCGCTGGCAAGGTAGACTGGTCGGGATGGCGGCTGTTCTTCTGGTAGATCAACCTGTGGTGGTGGTCCCCGGACTTCGGTCTTCGAGGCAAGCCTTCATCCATTCGGTGTACATCCTTCCCTGGGTGTGGGACGAGGATCGGATCCGGAAAATCCACATCCCCGGCCGGGTCGGGATGGCGGTTGCAGAAGGAATCGAAAAGTGGGCTACGTTTCCGCGCAGTGATGGCGGGGGTGGGGCTCGGTTCATCTACGGTAACGTCCGTCTGGATGGGAATTTCGGGGCTTTCGCTCGGAAGTTCGGGTATGAAAAGCAGTCAGTCGTGATCGGGAAATCTTTGGTTTCGGAGGTGGATCATGGGTAAAGGAGGCGGAGGGGGAGACCCCCAGGTCATTCAGGCTTCTCGTGACCCACTACCCAACGAAAATCTCCTGCAGGACTACTCGAAGTGGAGGCTTCATGCCTCCGCTCCTTACATGTCCTCCCCCTATCGGATGATGGACTTCGCGCAGAACTACTCGGTTCCGGGGATGCAACTCCCCACCTTTACCAACTCCTCGGCCTACTCCCCCTATGGACTCAACTCCATCCCCCAGCCGGCGGGCTACTCCGGGAACCAGGGGATGATCGCTTCGCAAGTCAACTCCTATATGCAGCCTTCGGCGGGAGTCCAGCCCTCGGGCAAGGGTAATTTCGGGATGGGTCCCGGGATGGGGAACAAGGGGTCCTTGGTCATGAACCCCGGCCCTCCCGGAGGGGCCCCCTCGTTTGGGACCCAAGCCTACACCTCCCCCGGACGGCCCTCCGGGAACGAATCGGGATTGGGGCGGAGAACCCCGCAGGAGGCCCCCAATGGCGGATAGCATCGGGACTTTCGCCGGGTCCCACCCGGCAAATGGGAAGGGGAACTCCGGGTCGTTCTGGCCGTCCTGGGCGCAGGGAAACTTCCCGGGGAAGGGGACTCAGAATCCGTCTCCCGCCGCCCCGGCCCCGGCTGGACCTACTCCCGCTACCGGGGACAACCCCAGCTACCCCAACAACCCCGCCACCCAATACATGGGGCAGCCCAGGAACCCCGGGGATCAGCACCCCTACAGCAGCGATCCCTGGACCATGTTGAGCCCCCAGGCGGCTCCCGGGGCCGGATACTCCAACTTCCTCCCCTCCGTGTTTCGGGATCCTTACCTGGGGTCCATGAATGCTGCATCTCAGGTGGGGACTGCCGCAGGGATGGCTCTTCCCAACGCTGCAGCCTTCCAGTCCGACCTTTACGGTCCGGGACTCACAGGGATGGAGCAGTCCTTCATGCGTTCGGCGGGGGACCAGGGCTTGCGGGGTCTGAACCAGACCTTGAACCGGGTCGAGGCCCAGTTCGAGAACGCCCCCATGCATGGGGCTCTGGGGGCTATGTCGATGGACGCCGCCAACCAGTTCGCCACCAACATGATGAACATGGGGTCGCAGATGGGGACCCAGAGGCAGAACACGGCGGCCGGGACTTTGGGGACGACATTCCAGCTTCCTCTGCAGGCAGGACAGCAGTCCCAGGAGGCGGCTTCTGGGCTCTACAATATGATGACCCAGGCGATGTACGGGGATATGCAGTATCCCACCTCCATGTATAACTCCTACCCGTTTATCGCCCCCACCATCTCTCAGCCCACAGGGGGCGGAAAGGGTAAGTAACCATGCCCAGATCTATGCAGCCGCAGGTTATCCAGCAGCAACCTTCGGGGTCCGGAATCCTCCCGGCCCTGGGTCTTCTGGCCAACGTCCTGCTCCAAAACTGGCCGGCCGTGGCCGCTCAGGGGACCGGGATGCTCACCGGCTCCCAAGGTATAGGACAGGCCGCAGGGATGGCTACCGGTATGGCTACCGGGGCGGGTGGCGGCTTGCCTTCTTCCGGAAAGGAGGGATCCAAAGCCTCTACTTCCGGAGGGGGTGCAACCAACCAGATCGAGAAGCCCAAGGTTGAGGAGGTGGGGGCTCAAACTCCGCCTGCGCAGGAGGGGGCACCTCCCGCCGCGCCTCCGGTTTCTGCCCCTACACCTTTCGGAGGAGGGGGAGATCCTCGGGTGCAGGCATTGATGATGGAGAACCCCTTCATCGTCTCTCTGCTTTCCGAGTTGTTTGGGTTTGCCGCAACCCAACCTGATGCTCTCCGCCCGGGAACTCCCCCCTATGTATGGTTGCAGAACTATGCACAGAGTCGCCCGGATCGGCAAGCCCCAGCCCATCCCCAGCAGACTCAATCGATCAATTCCGCTCCGACTACCTCCTCTTACCAGCCCATGCAGTTCACCACGCAGCAGTTGGACGCCCTGGTCAGCCAAGCGGTGCGCCAGCAGGAGCAAGGGCAAGCCCCTGGTTGGGTTCCGGGAGGGTCTGCACCTATGCTGCCCCAGGGAGCCCCGGCCCCGGCAGGGCCGCCCATGTCCTTCAATCCCTACTTCAACAATTCTTGGGGGTAAGCCATGCCTGTCCAACCCGGAAACCAGTTCCAGGGGGGTGGACCCAAGGTTGTCAATCCCCAGGTCATCTACGATCAGAGGGCTCCGCAGGGCTTCATCGGAGGCCTGTTCTCCAATTTGAAGTCGGCTGTTGAGTTGGCCGGCGGGATCAAGGAGATGGTTACGGAGGACCCGACCAAGGAAGCCCTGGCGGAACAGTACCGGGCTACGGCGGACGCACAAAAGGCCACGGCCGAGGCAACCCGCTCCCGGATCCCGCAGACGGAGAGGGAACACTGGTACAAGCAGGCGAACGAGGCCCGGGAACGAGTATCCAAAACCTCCCCGGGAAACCGCAAACAGGCTATGGACCTGGAGAAGGAGCGTCTCCCCCAGGAGTTCTGGGGGATGCTGGACGCCTCGTCCATGATCAGCGAGACGGAGACGGCTTCCTACCTGAACGCAGGGATGGGGGATCTTCTCCCCGGGCAGAGTGCGGCGTCCTACCCTCCGACAGGACCCAGCCAGCCGCCCCAGGAGACCCTTCCGGCGGCGTCCCCGCCCGGAAGTGGGGCTGCGCCCCCTCCTGCCCCTGCGGAGGCTCCTGGGGGCCCTCCTGCGTCCGCCCCGCCTCCTCAAACTCCTCCCTTTGATCCCAGCATGGGCCCCCCGCCCCCGGCTCCTGAGCCCTTCATCCGAACCCCCTTCGGACCTGTGGCTGCGCCTCAGAGACCTTTGGCCTCGGTGGAGCAGATCAACAACCACCCCCAAGGGGCTCCGCCTCTCCAGCCGGACGACGTTCTTCCCCTCTCCGAGGCGTACAGCAACCCTACCCTGAACGCAGCCGTGGATTCGGTCTACCGATCCAAGGAAGTCCTTCAGAGACTGTCTCCGGCCCGGCTGGCCCCCATTGCGGCCATCTTCCGGGCGGTGCAGGACGGTGAAGCGGTACCTATGGACCAGATCATCCTGGCCCAGATGAACGATCAGGACTACTCCACCCACATGCAATCCCAGTTCGAGAAACTGGGAGTCCCCCTTCCCGGGTCTGGGGATCTTCTGGCCCAGGCCCGACTGGCGGAGTTCTTCCAGGCCAACGGAAAGCCGGACTGGGGTCCTGAAGTGCTGGGGGAGTTTCTGCACAACTACCAGACCAATCCCCTGCTTCTCCGCGCCCACCAACCTGGAGCCAAGGTTTTGATGGACATGCAGATCAAAGGGGCGGAACTGGCGGCTGGGATGGAGAAGGCTCGTCTTCAGTATGCCGGGCAGGTACATACAGCCGAGGCTGGCCTGCAGAGGGAGCAACTCCGCTCAGCAACCCAACTTCAGACCACGGGCATGACGCTTGGAGTGAAGCGAGAAGAGATCGGAGTGGCCCGGGACCGGCTGGGTCTGGATCGTTCGAAGATGGGGCAGGAGGCATCCCAGAAAGCCTTTGATCGGGTGGCGAAGACCAACGACCAGATCAATGCGCTGTTGAAGCAGGCAGGAGCCCCGGGGGTGCCCGCCGCCGTGAAACAGCACTTAAGTCTGGTGTCCACCTACGCCAGTCAGATCCGGGAGCGGGAAAGGTCGATTTCCGACTTTGGGAAGCAAATCGGGGAAATCGACAAGAAACTACAGGAGTACGCCCATCTTCCCCCCACCCCTCCGAATCCGGACCCCAACAAGCCCCCTTCCGGGGTTGGGGACTCAAAGTGGGCCATGATGATGGAGCGGGATCGCCTGCTGCAGGAGCGCAAATCCGCCTCCGATTGGCAGGCGCAAGCCGGGGATGGTTTGGATGATTTTGTCCGACCCGACGGTACTAAACAGCCCGGGCTCCGAACTTTGTACGAGCAGGCCCGAACCTCCCTGACCGAGGCCGCCCGGGCTGCGGACCCTACCACACAGGCGGGACAGACGGTGTTGACGATCAACGCCCAGATCGACGAACTGATTGGGAACCGCACCTCCCACCAGAGGATCGCGGACTCCCTTGCGGATCCAGGGAAGGTCATGAAGGCCCTGGACGATCTGGCCGGAAAATGGGATCCTAGAGCGGCACCTCCTTCCTTCGAGCAGTTCATGACCACACCCCTGGGGGGTGGGGGTTACGGGATTTCCGCCTACATCCAGGATCAAACCCAGGTAGTCGAGTATTGGGGCTACCTGCGTTCCAGGATCGAGGAGCGATCCCGGGATTGGAAGAAGAAGAACCGGAAAGCCCAGCCTGCGGGTACGGGGAAGAAGCCGACCCCCAAGTCCCCCTAGAGGAGTTTCGGCTGCTTTTTCGAAGGGGAGATAATCGCCTCTGACTGGAGTTGGAAAAGTATGTCGCTCTTCCCGGAACCTGAAGCCCAACAGCCGGAGGCCAACCCCTTCTCTGCGCTTGCAGGGAAGGCGGGCAGCATGGCTGTGGATTTGGCGATCAGCGCCAATCCTTTTACAGCGTTGATGTCCCAAGGGGTGCAGGCCCTTCAGCCGGAGGTCCCTTCCGCCCCGAAGATGCCTGCCCCTCCCCCCGACAACAACCCCATTGTGGAGATCGGGGATACCGGGTTCAAGGGGCATTTCTGGGCGGCCGAAAACCTTCAGAAGGCGTTCAACACCCTGAAGGAAAAAGGACTTGGGTATGCCATCAACTCAGGGTTCCGAACCAAGGAAGATCAGGCGGCCCTGTTTGCCAAGTATGGTCCCGGGAGGGCGGCGGCCCCCGGGCACTCCAACCACGAGAAGGGGTGGAGTTTTGATCTCGACGTAGACGACGCTGCAGCCGAGCTTCTGGAGGAGTTCGGCTTTGCCCGTCCTCTGTCCCATGAACCGTGGCATTTCACCTTCCAACCGGGACTCCCCGAGGGGGCTTCCGAGCGGGTCTGGAAGGACGACGATCCTCGGATGCGTCGCTTCAAGCAGGGGGACAACTACCTGGGCACCCCCCGACATCTCGCCCAGAGTCTGGCGGCCCAGGAGGGGTTCAACCAAAGGGATCAGTCCATGCTGCTCCGGATGTGGAATCAGGAGAGTGGCTTCAACCCAGAGGCGGTGTCCCCGGTCGGGGCTCTCGGAATCGGACAGATCATGCCCGGGAACCTTGCTCCCCTGCTGCTGAAGATTGGGGCCACCCCGGAGGAGTACCGGAAGAGCCCTGCGGTGCAGATTCGGGCTTCCCTGGAGTTCATGCAGGGGCTCTTGCGGCAGTACGACGGGAACTGGGCCCAAGCCCTGGCCGCCTACAATGGGGGGCCCGGGGCCGTGGACTACGCCACGGAGAAGGGGTTCTTCCCCTCCAGCGGGGACCCCTCGGCATGGAGCAACGAAACCCTTTCCTACGTGTCCAACATCATGGGGACTTCCCGGGACACGGCCATGACCTGGATTTCCGGCAGGGCTCCCGGCCCGAAAGCCAAACTCCCTGAAGAGGGGGAATCCACCCGGGTGGTGCAGGGGAAGGTCAGGGAGCAGGCCCGGGTCTGGGGATCCTACCTCATGTCGTTCCTCGGGGAGGACAACCCCTACCAGGGCCTGTTTGAGTCCCTGGGGCAGGATCCGGATCAGACCCCTGGTTGGGTTCCTCCCGGGGGACCCCAAGGGGCCACCCCTCCGGGCCCGCAGTTGGCTCAAGGTGGAGCCCCTACCGGGGATGCTCCGCTGGGGGCTCCGAGCGGCCCTGGGAACATCATGGACGAGATGCAGCGTCTGTTTGCCCCCCAGGAGAACGGACAGCCGATGCAACCGGCCGGAGAGGGGGACGATGGAACCAAGTACTTCTACAATGGCAACGGGCAGTTGGTAACAGGTTCCGGGAAGGTCTTCCCTCCGGGCTTCACCCTTGCTGCCGGCAAGACGGGTGGTTTGAAGCCGGTGCAGGCCGAGGCGGGGATTCCTGCTGTTTCCCCCGACGTCCCCCTTCTTGGTCCGATGCAGTTCAAAGCCGAGGGTCAGACCTGGGGCCAGTGGGCCGGGGAGCAGGCTTTGGATGTGGGGGAGGTCGGAAAGACCTTCCTCCGGGGTGTTGTGGGGGGAGTCCTCGGGGCGAAAACCCTGTGGGCCCACATGTTTGGATCCGAAGAGCAGGTTCCCGGGTTGGGGCTCGGAACCGCCTTGAAGGAGGTCCTCACAAACCCTGCGGATATTCCCGGGGCTATGGGTAGGCTGGGCAGTCGGGCAGTTCGGGAGGCTACCGGGGAGGACATTCCAGATTGGGCCAACCAAGGCTTGGCGGAGCATTTCCTGAAACTGCTTCAGCCGGAGAAGTCCGGCCGCCACGAGAGGATCAAGCGGGAGGCCCGCAACGTCCTGAACATCAACGAAGACGCAGGGCTTCTGGAATGGTTGTGGGCCCCGACGGATGCCCCCATTTTCGGGAGCGGGGGAACCCTGGAAGCGAAGGCTGCGGTTTTTGCTTCGGAACTTCCTTATCTCGCCGGCATGGAGGTCATGGCTCAGGCTCTGGGGCCTGCCGTGGGTGCTACCCGGGGATTGGCGAGACGAGAGCGGGAATCCGAGTTCATTGCACAGGCGATGCGGAAAAAGGCACCTCGGATTGGACCCTCCCCCGCCGGGGTTGTAGACCGGGCGGCCGAGTTCGAGGAAGTCGTACAGCCAGCTACCCGGAAAGTCCTGGAGCAGGCGAAGCGAAGATTCAGGGGTAAGGACGAGCCCGGAAGTAGCATCATGGGGGGCCTGATGGGTCGCCCGGAAGGCGGGAAGATCACAGAGTTCACCGGCGTGAATTCGGTCCTCGGATTGGGGGGCACCGGGACCTATAAGGTGCTGGCCCGGATTCCTGGGGTTCGCAATTTCGCCAACAAAATGGGCCAGAACTTCTTTGAGGAGATGTCCATCTGGGGGTCGATCAACGCGGGTCAGATGATGGCGGAAGTCGGTGGTCTCTCCGTCCTGGAGGGCAAGAACCCCCAAGAGGCTGCGGCCGACGCCATCGGCGCGGGGATCATGGGCTACTTGGCGGGGTCTGCGTTCGGGCTGGGGGTTCCGGTCCTCGGGCTGGGGGCGTCCACTCTCGCCCGTCCCGTGGTGGACATGTCTGCCAACCTGGGAGTCAACACCCTGCGGGCGTTTTCTCGCTGGGAGGGAAGACACGCGGTCGGCAAGTCCATTCTCGGGGTAGTTCATGCCTTGGACAGCCTCCCCGGGACCAAGAAGGGCTGGTTCACCGAGAGGGTGCTCGGGGTGGCGCTTGAGAACCTGGAGGTCCAGTCGGCCATCCGCAGGGATGCTTCCCGGGCAGCGACCTCTCGAGCCTCGGGTCTCCATGCCGATCAGTTGGACTTCAACGCCCGCATCATCCGGGAGTCGGTCCAGAGGGTCACAACCCGGGCGGAAGAAGTGCAGAAAGCCCTGGGAACGTCTCAGGCCAACATCGAGCACATGGAGCAGGTAAACCCTCTGCTCCCGCAGGCGGCGGAAGCCTTCCGCGCCCTGGAAGAAAACCAAGCCCTGTGGGCGGGGGCGGAATCCGCATGGATGCAGGCCCGCCGGGGCATGAACAAGGGAGGGGAGGAGGCCCAAAAGTCCATTCAGGCGCAGAACGAGTGGCTGAACACCTTCGGGCAGACTTTGGGGTTCAAGGACCACAGTGAATTCCTCGCGGGCCTCCGGAAGGCCAAGAAAGACTACGCGGAGGGCATGGCCAACTTCCAGCGGGACAACGCTGTTTCCGAGGGGGACGTGCGGGGGTACCTGGGGGAGCAGGAAATGCTCTCCCAACTTCAGACCCAAATGGACTCCTTCGCTCAGGATCCGGCGTTCGCCAACCGGGCGGAACTGGAAAAACATGCCGAGGTCTTCGAGTGGACTGCCTCCCGGGTTCGGGCATTCGCCAAGGCGTTCGAATCAGGATCGATCCCTACCTCCCCCCGGCTCTCGGAATTCAGCCCTGTCCCTAATGAAATCCCGGCAGAGCACCGAGCAGCGTATGCCTTGCGAAGCCAGGACGAGTTCGTGTTGGCTTATCAGCGGGATAAGGCCCTGGAGGGGTTGGACCCGGAAGCTGTTGTTCGAGCCCAGGAGTTCGAGGAGGGCCTCCAGTCCATCCTGAATGCCGGGCTTGTGAATGATCCGGTCGCTGCCCCTCTCCACTTCCACACCCTTCGCTACATGCGCTCGATGCTGGAGTCCGAGACCGGCTCCGTTTCGGCTCGGTTGCAGAACACCCTGGATGCTCTGGACCTGGAAATCAAGGGGAATGTGGACGCCATCCGGGGAGAGCGGTTGCGGTTGGCTACCGAGCACCGTTTGGCCAAGGGGTCCAAGCCTCCGAAGTCCAAGGAATTTACGGACCCGGAGTACGCCAAGAAGCTGGAAGCGGCCGAGAAGCAGGCGGAAGCCGCCGGGGACGCCCCGGGGGACAACGACTTCATCCGGGACCGGATTGCGGACATTCACAGGTTGGAACTCCAACAGAAGACCCTGAAGACGGAACTGGATCGGGTACAGCTTCTGGACCGGGTTTCGGATCCCGGAGCCCCTCGGAAGTCGATTGTTCAGGGGTTGAAAGAGGAGATCGTCCGGGGGATGGACGAGGAGGTCCAGGCTGCCGGTTTCAAGGGGGGCTTGAAGGAAGTAAAGGGTCTGCTGGAGAGGAAAACCGTCCCCGCCAGCGTGGTGGCGAACAAGTACAGAAGGGCGAATAAACTACCAAAAGCCCCTTCTTCTTACGGGATGACCAAGGCCGAAATCCGCTCCGGGAGGGCCCGCTTGAAGGAGAGCAAGCCTCTCCGCCCGGTAAAGGGAGCCCCGACCGAGGAATGGAAGGCGTGGCGTCGGGCGAAAGCCCGCTGGAACGAAGAGGAGAAGGCGTTCACCCAGGACCGGAAGAAGAGGTTTTCGGCGGCCCAAGAGAGGGTGCGCCAGTTCCGGGAGACTGAGAGTGGCCCTTACAAGGCGACCACCGAGGAGATCCACAACAACAAGGATTATGTTCTCCTGCAGGATCTTCCCGAGGATTGGGTACCGACCCCCAAGGGGGTAGGGGATTCTCCGGCTCCGCTACGAGCCGTGGAGAAAAACGACCCGATCATCCTCCGGAGAACCGCGAATGGGGAACTGGAGGCCCTGGCGGGGGCCGACCGGCTTGCTGCCCGAAGGGCGGCGGGCGAGCTGGTTCAGGCATGGATCCCCAAGAAAGACCTCCATTCCCACATCAAAGGGGTGTTGGATGCCCGGACTCGGCCCAACACCCGGGACTATTTCTTCCCCCGGAGGAGGGCGGTAACTGAAGCGATCCCCGACTCCGGCAACGTCATGGATCTTCCCCCTCAGCCCGGAGTGGAGTCCCCCCGGCAGACTCTGCGGTCCTGGACGGATGATGCTCTAGGGCAGATGGGGACTACCCGGGAAGAACTCCTGAAGACCCCGGAAGGAGGGCAGACCCTGAAGGAGATTGAGGAGTACATCCTCAACGAGGTGAACTCTCGGGGGCCCGGGTCTAAAGTCCAGTGGCGGGAAGGGGAGACAACCTTTGATCCCCTGGCCGCCGCCAACGAGCAGTTCTCCCAACTTCGGCCGGAAAAGCAGGCCAGGATGTTGGAGGAAGAGTTCCACAAACTGACCCAGGATTTCTTGGAGGCGGAGATCCCTTCCTTGAAGTCCTACAGGAAACTGTTCGAGATCACCGGGGATGGGATTCCGGACGACCCCGGGATCTCCAAGGAGGCCAACTCCCTGGTTGCCGACCTGAAGATGATGGGGGACCAGTTCGCACATCTGCGCTACGACCTGGAAACCCTCCACGAGAGAAGCCCGAAAACCATCGGCGGCATGATGATGCGGGGCTTCAACACCCTTTCGATCTGGGCCCACAAGACGGCCGCTGCCCGCAGGGTTTCCGACCATGTTGGGGCTCAATTCCGCAAGTCCGTGATCGATGCTCTGGGTCTGCAGAAGAAGGGGGTCTCGAAGACCGCCAAGTTCTTCGGCGGAGACGAGTACTCTGGAGTGGACATTCCTCTCCCCCTCCGGGAGCGAATGGTGGATGCGTTGGAATCCCTGAGCACCGACTCCGGAGCCATGCGCTCTTTGCTCCAGGACTACCCGGAACTTCGTGACTCCTTCGGGACCTACTTCCGGCTGGCTCAAGAGTGGGAGAAGCTGAAGATCAACTCCCCGGAAATGGGGACCTTCTTCCGGGATAACGTCGTCTTCCACACCTACCCGACCATGCGGCAAATCTTCAAGAGTGTCAGTCTGGACCCGAAGAACAAGGTTCCCTTCACCCGGTTGGCCTCCGAGTTCATGCGGACCATCCCCACCTTGGCTGAAGCCCGGGTGGTTTACAACAAGGCCCTGACCAAGCTGCTTTCCGGGGAGGGCTGGAAGGGGGTCACAACTCCTCTCAAGGATGCTGCTGAAAGGGAGACCTACTTCCTGAATGCGGACATCGGGGAACGGGGTAAGATCCTGGGGATCGATCCCATGACGGAGGGCGGCCGCAAAGCGATCAACCTGTTGACCATCCACCTCGGGCTGAAGAACCCGATCACGGACCCTGCGGTGATCATCCAAAACCACATCAAGGCGGCCTATGCTGCGGACTCCACCCGGCAGCTCCTGAAGGATCTGGCCTCGGTGCACGTCCCCGGGATGAAGGCTATCAACCCCGAAACCGGTCGGCCCTACTCCATCGTGGAGTACTCCCCTTCCCAGAACAGTCTGCACCCGGTCACAGGGAAGCCTGTGGCCAGCATGGGGGGACCTGTGGGGCTCCCGGCGGTTCCTTCCCTGCGGGCGAGGGTGGAGGGGCCTGGGATGGCGGAAGGGAAGCTGTCCAACTATGTTACCTTCTCGACTGCGAACTTCGGGATGGACCCCAACACCAGGATCAAGTTTGGGGGAACCGAGGTTCTGGCCGGAGACCTCTACATCCACGCCGACGTAGCCGAACTGATCAACGACCGCTTCCTCGCCTCGGATTCCCTGGTGGGCGGGGACTTCGGTAAGATCCTTCAGGACGTTGGTGAACTGCTCCGGTCAGGCCAACTGATCGGGGCTCCTGGGGCCCATGCTGCCAACATCCTGACCGACTTCTGGATCGGACTGGGGGCGGATGCCCTGATGGGCATGAGTTCCGGCCGGTACTCCATTGCCGAAGCCGGGAAGCTGATTCTCAAGTCCCCGTTCGAGGCGATGGGAATGGGGGCTGCTGGCGAGAGGATGGCCGCCTCCGAACTCGGACCCCGGATGTTCTTGGACGCCCAACTACATGGGGCCAACTTCAACACCTGGGATCAGTGGACCAGATCCGCCTCCGAGACGGCCATTTCCCTGGTGGAAGAAGAGATGGGCTACCGGGCCGCCAACGAAACCCGGGCGGGGAAGATTTTCTCGGAACTGGTGAAAAAGGACGAGTCCGTCGGGGAATTCTGGAACCGCACCCGGGATGCCCGCCAACTCCTCGGGGAAGGCACCGGGACGGAGAGGAGTGAGGCTGCCCTCAAACTGCTGGTCAACGGGGGTCTGAACCTCGACTACTGGGCCAACAACTACAGCGTGTTCAACCCGATCAAGCATTCGATGCTCGCCGGCTACCACTACTGGACCGCCATGAACTGGAAGGACATGGGGCAGAAGCTGATTGCGGAGGGCCACACCCCGGCAGCGGCGATGCGGATGTGCAAGAGCGCAGCCGCAGAGTACGTGAACACCCTTTGTGGGACGGTTTCCCAGTCTGCGGATCCCTCCGTCTGGAGGAAGCTCGTCTACAGCCCGATGGGGATGGTCGGACCTATTGGAGCAGCCGCCCCGGGATGGTACCGGGCGAAGGTCAACGCTCTCCTCGCTCCCCTGGATCGGGTCATGGAGGGGGGACAGAACTACCTGGACGCCAAAACCGGCGCTGCCCCCGGGGAGAACATGCCCTGGGGTCGCGCTGCCCGTTACGGGGAGGAATCCCCGGCTTTTCGGAACTACGTTCGCAGTCGGTGGGAAACAACGCTGGCCTACGGGGTAGCCGCCTCCTGGGCTTCCTTGCAGGTGTTCAACACCATCGTTACGGGAAACCCCACCTTCAACCACCCCGACCCGGACATGCGCTACCGGATCCAGATAGGGGAAAGAGCCATTGCATGGCCCTTCCAGGGGATGTACCGAGACCTGTTCAATTCGGTAGCTCCGGGTATGCAGGGGGACGTGCCCCGGGTTCTGAAGGTAGCCCTGATGAACCCCACCCTCCCCTTCCCTACCAAGGTAGGCATGGAGATGGCGACCAACAACGCTGCCCTCTTCCGGGGATGGGATCAGCCGATCTACAGCAAGGAGAAGACCGCCGACCCCTGGACCAACCTAGGGAAGCTGGGGGACATTGCCGGGTACAGTGCGGCCCGTCTGTTCTCCGGCCCCTTGGAAACAATGGGTCTGGAAGACCCCGCCGGGAATGCGGAACCGATGGGTCTCGGAAAGTGGGCAGTCCAG
>RZZR01000024.1 GCA_009929795.1 Deltaproteobacteria bacterium
ACGCTGGACCGCGTCGCTTCCCTGGCCCGGCTACGCCACATCGACGACCGCCTGGCCCGAAGACTCGAGTCCATATGGGAATTCGTCCAAATGCGCCGTCTCCAGGCCGGTCTTAAAAATTCGAACCTGGAATGCGGCCCGAGCTGGATTCGACCCTACCAACTGCCCAAGATGGAAATGCGGGAACTGAAATCGGGAATCCAGGCCGTCCAGGAATTCGTCAACCTCGTCGTGGCCGGGGCCGCCTACTGATGGTCGCAACGATCTGGAAATGGATATGGGGGATGATGTTCTCCCTGGCTGTCCTGTGCTCCATGGCCTCGGCCGAGTCCGTCATCAGGGCCGAGTCCGGGATTCTCGTCCTCCAGGTCCTGGCCGGAAGCCAGGCCGAAAAGGCCGGCCTCCTCGAAGACGACTTGATCATCGGCTACAACCGGGTCCGGGTCCGCAAGGTCCAGGATCTGATGACCGCCGTGGCCAACACCGGGCGGGACCAAGTGCCCATCGTCCTCTATCGGGAGGGGGAAAAGCGAACCATCTGGGCGGGAAAGGGCAAGCTCGGCATCTATATCGACACCGGTGTGGTCATCTGTCCACCAGGAGGATGCACGCTGGACTGATCCAATTCAGCCGTGGGCCTCGGCCCAAGTCCGCCCCGATCCCCATTCGGCCACCAGGGGCACTGCCAGTGATTGGACCCCGGTCATGATCTCCGACAGCCTCTGCCCGGCCTCTTCGCCATTGGCCTCGGGCACCTCCAGGAGAAGTTCGTCGTGGACCTGCAGAATGAGCCGAGCCCCCATGGTGTTCAGGGATTCGTCCCGGTCCACGGCCAGCATGGCCATCTTGATGATGTCGGCGGCCGACCCCTGGACCACTGTGTTGATGGCCATGCGCCTGGCCTGCTGGGCGAGATTGTTGTTGCGGGAATTGATGTCCGGCAGAAGCCTGCGCCTTCCGGCGATGGTCGCCACGAACCCCTGGACCTTGGCCTCGGTCTCCACCCGGTCGTAGAAGGCCTTCACCCCGGTCAGCTTGCGAAAATAGAGCTCAATGAAATCCTTGGCCTGGCCCGTGGTGATGCCAAGCTCCCGGCCGAGCTTCAGCGGCCCCATGCCGTAGAGCAGCCCGAAATTGACCGTCTTGGCCCGACGGCGCTCCCCAGGCGAGACGTCGGCCTGGGGCTTGTCGAAGAGCAGGGCCGCCGTTCTCGTATGGATGTCCTCTTGACGAGAAAAGGCGTCCATGAGCTCGCCATCCCCGGAAAGATGGGCCAGAAGGCGAAGTTCGATCTGGGAATAGTCGGCCCCGGCCAGGATCATTCCCGGCCCGGCCACGAAACAGGACCGCATTCGCCCGCCAAACTCTCCCCGGATGGGGATGTTTTGGAGATTGGGTCCGCTGCTGGAGAGCCTTCCCGTGGCCGTGGCCAACTGGTTGAAATGGGAGTGGACCCGGCCTTGACCGTCCACCATTTGGGGCAGGGGATCAAGATAGGTAGATCTAAGCTTTTCGAGCATCCTGAATTCGAGAATCAAATCCACCACCGGATGCCGACCCCGAAGATTTTCCAGAACCTGGCTCGATGTGGACAATGCCCCGCCTGGCGTCTTGCTTCTGGAATCTAGCCCCAGACGGTCGAACAGAATCTCGGACAATTGCTGGCTTGAACGGATGTTGAAATTTTCACCGGCCTGGGCGTGGATTTCAGCGGTGAGTTCCTCAAGACGTGCTTTGACCTCCCCGAGGAAGACTTCAAAGGCCTCCAGATCAAGGCCGACTCCGGACTGTTCCATTCTGGCCAGCACAGCGGTCAGGGGCCGTTCCAGGTCGATCATCAGTCTCGTCAATCCGGAACGATCCAACCGCTCCCGGTACTGACGGGCCAGAGCCAGGGCTTCCAGTGACTCCTGCCCCAGGATCTCCACGTCCTCCACGGACCGGCGAAGTCTCGACCATTCGTAGTTCCTGGCCTCCGGATTCAGAAGGTAGGCTGCCAGACTCAGATCGAACCAGTTCTCCATGGGAACCATCTCCCAGTCCCTGGAGGTGCGCAAAAGGTCCATGAGGGACGGGACAACCGCCCGGGTCGAAGCCAGGGCCCTGGCCAGCCGCTCCACCGGCCCCCGATACTCCACTTCCCGGCCTTCGCTCCCCAGCACCCACCCTTCACCCCTGGGCACCAGGCCGACCTCGGTTCCGGCCAAACCTTCAGCCGGATCGTCCACCACTTTCGCGTCCGAAACGGGGCGGAACTTCTGCCTTGGAGGCTTGGTCCCCTGCCACTCGTCGTATTCTTTGGTAACCTGACGAAATTCGAACTCCTGGAGAAAGCCCCGAACGGACTGGTCGTCGCTGTCCTTGATCCGAAGATCCTCCAGCGTCACATCCTGGCAGAAATCGGTCCTGAGCCTGGTCAGCTCCCGGTAGAGCATAACCGATTCAAGATGCGGCCCGTACTTGGCCCGTTCCTTTTCTGACAAGAGATGCATCCCCGCCGACAGGGCCTCGAGGTCGGGAAACTTGGCCATCAAAAGCTTGGCTGTCTTAGGTCCGACCTTGGGAATACCCGGGATGTCGTCCGCCGAGTCCCCCACCAAAGCCTGATAATCCGGCCATTGGTCGGGCTTCAGGCCTTCCTGACTGTCAAAATCGTCCAAGGTCAAAATCTTCTCGGACTTTTGGGAAGGATCCCACATGACCACGTTCGCATCTAGGCATTGGCGCAAGTCCTTGTCCGTGCCAACGATGACCACCGGGCCGTCATCCTTGAACCGCCGACACAGACTGGCGATATAGTCATCAGCCTCGGCCCCGCCTGTCGCCTCCAGCATGGGTACGCCCAGAAGTCCGACACCGATTTTGATGATGTCCCTTTGGGCGGCCAGATCCTCGGGTACCTTGGCCCGTCCCGCCTTGTAGCCATCAAAAAGTTCGTGCCGAAAAGTCGGTCCGGGCCCGTCAACGACAAAGGCCATGAAATCCGGCTGTTCCTGCTGCAGGATTTTGATCAACAGCCGGAGGATCATGAAGGCTGCGCTGGTCGGAAACCCGTCCGAGCGTCTGAGGTCCGGGTAGGCGTAGAAACCGCGATAGATGAAGGAATTCCCGTCCACGAGATAGAGGGGCCGCCCCTTGAGACCCAGCCGAGACCGCAGGGAGGCCTGGCTCACGCCTCCTCCCCGTTCTCGGAATCACTGGCCGCCTTCTTCGGCCCGATGCAATTCTTCTTGTTCAATCGCTCAAGGACGAAATGCTGGGGGTGGAGGGTGGCGATGCGGGCCATGGGAACCTCGGCCCGGGCCATGGACCTGTGCCCCCCGGCCGAACCTACGTCGCCGAAAAGGAGTTTGGCGAATTTGCCCATGTCCCGCCGCAGACCATCCCCCCGCAGGATAATGACCAAGTTGTCGTTGAAAATTCCGCTGATGATGGTCCAGGACAAGCCATGAACCCGGAGAAAAAAATCAGCCAGGATGACCAGGATGTCCGGAGAATCGACCCGGCCCATGAAGGCCGTCAACCCCTGGCCCAGGACCCGCATCTTGCGGAAGGCCTGGGAAAAATACTTCAGCCACTCGAGCTTGAACTCGCTGCGGAGGATCTTGTGCAGCAAAGGTTGGCTGTAGAACTTGGTCAAATACCGAAAGGCCTTGATGTCTACATCGCAGAAGCCCCGCTCGAAGCTCTGGGTATCGGTTTTAATTCCGTAGACCAGGGCCGTAGCCAGGAGTTTTCCGGGCCTCAGGCCCAAGTTGTAGAGATATTCGGTCATCAACGAGCTGTTGGAGCCGTATTCGGGCTTGATGTCCACAAAATCGGCCTCCACAGGGTTCTCCTTGGCCAGGGGATGATGGTCGATAACCACCGAGAACTTGAGCCCAGCGAAATCGGAATGGTGATGGGGCTGCGAGTCCACCAGGGCGTACCGATCGTACTGTGCCGCAAGAGGCGGCGTTAGCTTCTTGGTTGGAATGCGCAATAGGCGGATCATGGCCAGATTGTCGGGCCTAGAGATCTCGTTGACATGGGCCAGACCCACAGCCGATACCCGCCGGGCCAAAATACGCTTGAGGGCCAAAGATGAGGCCAGGGCGTCCGGATCTGCGTTCATGAGGATCAGCCAACGGTCCTCCTTGCGCAACAGATCCAAAAGTCTGTCCAGTTTCGGCCCGAGATTTCTGAAATATGCCATAAAGTTCCTGTCCGTTTCCGACGACGGACCCGTTCGAGTGAAAGATGTCCGCATCGCCCGGGGGCAATGTCCTCCTGGAAAACCGTCCGATACGTTCGGCTTCTCTAGGGCAACCTCTTAGGCAAGTCCAGCGAGCTCAGTGGCAGAGATGCAACCGAAAGGTCCGCTCCCTTGGCGGAGCCAATTTCGGACGTTTGAGCCGTTCGGCATTGGATAATGACTTGCTCTTTTGCTCAGTCTGACTTAAGGCGGCCGAAATTCAGGTTCGGCTCACTCCTTGCTTGAACTTGGGCAGGAAAGAATTTTTTTCCGGGATGAAACCATGAGACTATTTCGAGGCTTTTTGCAGCACCACCTGAACCCGCTCCACGTTTATTGCCGACTGCGCGGAATCGGAGTCAGGGGTGGGCCAGCCATGAGGGCCTGCACCATCTACGAGAAATATTTTTACCGGATCTGGATCGGCTGACGGCCTTCAGAAATCCATTTTCAAGGCCTTTTGTCTAATCTGGACATGGGCTTTGGCCTTACGCAGACGCACCAGGTTTTCGGGTAATTCCCCCAGAAACCGCGACTCCGGAAGGCGCATGGCCCGACCATAAAGCTTTCGTTCCAGGGCCCGGCTGAGATACAGCCGATTCGCGGCCCTTGTCAGCCCCACGTAAAAAAGCCGCCGCTCTTCCTCCACATCTCCTCCCTTGGGGTCTGCGCCAGCCTCCTTCTGGCCTGTAAGCATCTCGAGGTCGGCCAGGGGAATCAGGCCATCCTCCAGACCCGGCAGAAAAACAGCTTCGAATTCAAGGCCCTTGGCCGCATGCAGGGTCATGATCTGAACCTTTTGGCTCTTTTGCCGTACGGCCTCCAGTTCGCTTTGCAGAGCGACCTCCCGAAGCACTCCGGCCCATCCTGAACGCTCGGCATACAGTGCGGCTAGGTCCCGGAAGGGGCGGCTCTTGAAAAAAACGTCGGGGAAACGGGGATCTCCAGCCAGAGAATCGGCCATGACCAGAGGCCCGGCCACCACCGTGGCGTCCGGACAAAGTGACTCGATCTGAGACTGGCGCTCCTCGCCCTCGGCTCCGCCAAGCCCCAACACTCGTCGGCCTTCGTCGATGATGGCCGCCACCCGGGGGTCGTGAAAAAACAGATCAGTCCCGGGCACGGAGCAGGGAATACCCATCTTGTCCAGGGTGGCCCGCAGAGAGGGGACCATCTGCCAAAGCCGGACCAGCACGGCGATATCCCCAGGGCCCAATCCTTCGCCTGCGTTCTGATCTGCCTGCCAATGGGCTGTTCCCCCGAGCAAGGCCAAAATCTTCTCCCCGATCCAGGCCGACTCCTGGGCCGCGTTGACGGCCGTGAACATGATGGCCTGGCCGGTGTCCTCTTGTAATCGGGCCGATCGAAGCCTCGGGCCATGGGGAAACAGCGCCCCGCCAAGATCCAGGATGGTCTGTCCCGAACGATGACTGGACGAAAGGGACACGGTCTCCAATTCCGGCCAAAAAGACCGGAGAGTTTTGTCTACCTCGGGTTCGGCCCCTCGAAACCCATAAATGCTTTGCCGAGGATCGCCGATGGCGAAGAGTCCGTCTCCGGAAGAAGCCAAAAGCCTTTGAAGTAGCTCGAGCTGAAGCCTTGACATGTCCTGAACCTCGTCCACCAGGACATGGTCGAAACGTTTGGTATAGTTTCCACTATCAATCTGCTGGATCCAAAACTCCAGGAGATCCGTGTAGTCCACGAGGTTGAGGACGGCTTTTCGGTCGGCATAGGCCCTGACCTCAGGGCTCGCCCCCATGTCCTCCCGTCTTTCCCTGGCCAGGCTCAGTTCCTGCCACAGAACCTTGCGCTCCCGCCGTCCGAGTTCCGGATTGGCCAAGGCGAAGGTCCGCCTTGCGTCCTCTTCTCCAAGCAGAACCGGTGCCTGACCGAGAAGTTCCGACCATACTCCGAAGGCCAGGGCGTGAACCGTGTCTGCCTTCAAAGCTTCTGTCTTAGGACCCACTGCCGCCAGACGATCCCGAAGCTCGCCGGCTGCCCTTCGGGTGAAGGTCAAAACAAGCATGCCCTCAGGGTTCTGCCCCGCCTCAAGAAGATGCCGGACCCGATGGACGAGAGTGAAGGTCTTGCCCGTTCCAGGGCCAGCCAGAACCAGTACTGGCCCCGGTCCGGCCTTTACGGCTCTGATCTGGTCTTCGTCGGGTTCGGCCTTCAATATGGGAAGGCCTCCGGGGCCGGGGTCCGGAAGTCCGACGTCGGTTTCTTCAACCACTTTCCGGGTCCTTTTCGGTCCTGGAATCAGTCCGGGCAACCGCCGACCTTTGAGAAATACCTCCCGCTCCTGGGGCGTGAAGGCTGAGATGACCCCATATTCGCCGTCAAAACCCGGCTTTCGATGGACCTCGCCGGCTCGCATCCGGCGAACGGCCTCGGCCAGAAGCGGTGACGCCGTCCGGATGTCCTCCGGCGGTACCCGACGAAGAATGTCCATTTCGGAACCAAATCCGGCCACGAGATCCAGGTACTGGGCCCGGACCTTCTTGGATTTGGGCCCCACCCCAAGGGTCTCGGCCACTAGCTCCGGGAGGGGGATGAGTGACACGAAACCCGGATGACCCTCGGGTCTGCGGGGCGCGGAACGATCAGCCAATTCCTGGACCCGGCTCAAGACTCCCACGGTCAGCGGGCCGCCGCAAACCGGACACAGCCCGGCCCGCTGCCTGGTTTGTCTCGGTTCAAGGACCACGTTGCACTTCCGGTGACCGTCGAGATGATACTTCCCCTCCTCGGGAAAAAACTCCACCGTGCCCCTGAACTCCGTGGCCGAAGTCAGCCCCTTCAATGCCCGAAAAATGCCGTGGTAGTCCATTTCCCCGGCGAAAATATTCACCTCGCGTCCGAGATTCTCGCCGCTGTGGGCGTCGGAGTTGGAGATGAGCCGAAATCGGTCCAGGGCGCTCAGTAGCCAGTTCATGTCCGGATCCGAGGACAGCCCAGTCTCAAGAGCGAAAATCTCTCCGGCAAGATCTCCGAAGCAGTCTTCAATGCGATCGAATCCCGATTTGGACCCGAACAGGGAAAACCAAGGCGTCCAGACATGGGCCGGAATGAGACAGGCCCCTGGATCTGTCTCTAAGACCATCTCCAGAAGATCATGGGAATCGAGCCCGAGAATGGGCCGACCGTCCGAGGCAAGATTGCCGACCTGTTCCAAACGGCGGTTGAATCGCTCGGCGCTGTCAACACTTGGCATGAACACGAGGTTGTGAACCTTGCGGACTTTGCCCAACCGCTTGTAGATTAAGCTGATCTCGGTACCCAAAATGAATTTTGTCCGACAGGGCAGCCTTGCCGGCGCCCCGGGGATCTCCTTCCCCAGGGCTCCACTCTCCTTGAGACGGAAGATTCCGCCTTCCTCGGGCACCAGCTCCTCGCGGATGGCTGAAAACCAAGCAGGATGGGTGAAATCCCCGGTGGCCAGGAGGTCGATGCCCTTGAGACTTCCCCAGGCAGCCAGGTTCCTGAAGGTCAGCTTCTTGCTCGTGGCCCTGGAGAACCGCGAGTGGATATGCAGATCGGCCAGAAAAACACGCATGTTGGTTCCGTTCTCCGTCAAATACATGGCGGCCTACCAGCCGCCTCCGCCGCCGCCTCCACCTCCGCCGCCAGACGAACCTCCGCCCCCCATGCCCGAACTCGATCCAGGAGCCTTGGACGAGGAGGCCACGGCCCCGGCCAGGGAACCACCCAGGGCCGAAGAAAAGGCTCCCGCCCCCACGGTGGCCCAGGACCGTCCGCTGTACCAGGTCGGGCTGTAGCCCTCTCCCTCCCCGGCTTTGGCCAGAATCTGCTCAAAGGAAGCCGCCCAGCGGTTCTCAACGTCCAGGGCCATGGCGTAGGGCAGAAATTTTTCGAACAGCTCCGGGGTTCGATCCGGAGGATGAAGAAAATTCAGACGGCCCTCCTCGGCCGTTTCCAGATAGAGCTTAAAGCCCTCGATTTCGTCCATGGTCGTCCGCCCGGCCCTGGTCGGAGCCTTGATGAGGTCGAAGAACAACCAGTTGAGGCTGACGATGACCAACAAGGCCAAAGCCGATATCCATCCGGCGGCCCAGACGAAGAAACCGAGACCGGCCAACGACCCAATGGCGAATGGCAAGGCGAAGAGCGTCTGCCCCATGGCCGGAAACATGCCCCATATGGACCGTGTCCCCAGAAAAGCCCTCCAGGACCGAAAGGCGCTGACCAGCAGGGGAACGGTCCCTCCCATCCAGATGGTCAACCACAGGGTAATAAAACCGCCTTCCGCTGGCCGGGAACCCAAAAGGGCCGAACCCATAAGAGTCAGAGCCGACAGGGCGACCCCTGGAACGAGCAGTCCGCGATTCTTGGCAAAATAGGCCTTGTCGAACTCTCCGGCCAGGGTCTTCTTCAAGGCCGCGACCGAGCTCTGCAGCCGGACGTGGTTGTCCTGTTTGACCTCGACCGTTTTCGCCCCCCGAAATAGCTGGGCCATCAGACTCTGCTCGCCTCTGCTCAGGCCCTTGGCGTTGGCATCGACCTGGTGCAGGCTATACCTTCGGCCGCTTTGCTCGATACGCAGTCCGCCCTTGACTGCCGCGTCGACCACGGCCACGGCAAACGTCTTGTCGTCGTAACCCATCCGAATCAGGTATCGGCATCCAGCCGGACTCATCCCTTTGGGAGGCTCGAATCTGGGGATGATGGTCCCCTTCTCCGGATCCCGCCCGACCTTGATCCAGACGGCCATATAGTAGAGGAACACGAGTCCGACGCCGAACAGAGCCGCGAAAGCCCCAAGGTTGTCCCGGACTATGTAGCCCAGCTTCTCGGACTCGCTCGGCTCGGTCACCAGGCCCTTGGGCCAGGCCACGGCAATGGTCAGCCCGGACCTAGCCGAAAGAACCGCCGTACTTCGAAACTCCACCGTATCTCTTTCGGGAAAAGAAACCTCCCAGTCCCGGCCCTTGGCTCCGAAGGGACCGGTATAAGCATCTGGCGGCAGGGGAAGACTTGCCACGTCCGCCCCTTGGGGCAAATGGACCCTGGCCACAGCCTTGAGGATGGGGAAATTCCAATCCGTCCCGGTCACGTTCCAATAAAGCTCGTCGTGATTCTCGAAGAATCCCAGCTGTCGGGTGGTCCTATACTCAATGACATAGGTGTGCTCGCCGACAGGCACCATGACGTCCGGATCTCCCAGATAGATACGAACTCCATTGTCAAGACGCTCCTGTCGGTGGCGGACCGGGTCGCCGTCCATGGCCGTCGAAACGAGATCGAAGCCGACTCGAACCCGATTCCCATAGCGGTCCTGATAGACGGTCGGAAAATCCCGGTAGATCCCTCGCCGTATCTCCCTCCCCAGGGCACGGACCGTGATCTCCTCACGGACGGCTAGGCTGCCGTCGGTTTCGATTTCGATATGGCTGACAAAGGAGAGGATCTCCTCCCCGGCCGAGGCCGAAAAGGGGATTGCCAGAACAAGAGCAGCCAGAAGCGGCAGGAGCCGCATCGTCCGACATTTGAAATCAGTGAAAATTGACATCGGGGACCTGTCTCGCCGCCGGATCGTCCAGTTCAAAATACTCGACCGTGGTGAATCCGAAAGCCCTGGCAACCAGATTGCTGGGAAAGGACTCGACCTGCACGTTGTAGTCTCGGGCCGTGCCGTTGTAATACCGCCTAGCCAGCTGAATCTGCTCCTCAAGGCCGGACAGCTCTGCCTGAAGTTCCCGAAAATTGGAGTCGGCCTTGAGTTGCGGATAATTTTCGGCCACGGCCAGGATATTGGCCAGGCTCATGCCCAGACGCGATTCCAGTTCTCCTCGCTCTCCCATGCCCTGAGCGCCCATGCTCTTGGCCCTGAGCCCGGTGACCTGTTCCAGCGTGGTCTTTTCGTGGCTGGCATAGCGCTCCACGGTCTTGACCAGGTTGGGGATCAGGTTGTGTCTGCGCCGAAGTTGCACGTCAATACCGCTCCAGGCCTCCTTGACGACATTTTTCAATCGGACCAAACGGTTGTATAGCCCGACGGCCCAGAGGGCCAATAAAACCGCCAGGCTGGTCCAAATCCAGACGCTCATGGTACTCCTCCTTCCTCCGGGTTCGTCATGGGCGAAAATCGCTCAAAAAAGGATTGTGCCGCATTTCATCTCCGACCGATGTCTCCGGCCCGTGGCCGGGATAGATCACCGTGTCCTCCGGCAGGGTAAAAATATTTTCCCGGACTGAACGCTCCAGCACGTTGAGGCTCCCTCCCGGAAAATCGGTCCGCCCCACAGATCGGTAGAACAATAGATCACCGCAAAAAACTGCTTTCAACTCCGGGAAGTATAGGGAATGGCTTCCCGACGAATGGCCGGGGGTGTGCATGACACGACAGTCCAGTCCGGCCCAGTTCCATGTTCCCGCATTCAGGGGCTCGAAGGCGAAGGGCTCAGTACGCGGGAGACCCCAGAGGCCACCGCCGCCCAGCTCACTCTCGAGCAGATCGGCATCGTCGTTGCTGGCCAAGATGGGAGCCTTGGTGGCCCTCTGCAGTCCCGCATTGCCCTGGATATGGTCGAAATGCAGATGGGTATTCACGATTGCCTCAAGAACCGTATTTCCCAGGGCCTCAACCAATACCTCGGGCTCTCCTCCGGGATCGATGACCACAGCTCGCCCGTCGTTCAAAATCAGGTAGGCATTCGTCTCGAGAGGTCCAAGCTGGAAAGTCTGAATTTCTGCCATGATTCTCATCGTCCTCCGTACTTCCGAGCAGATCTTGGGCGCAATGCTCTGACCTTTCAGGGATTGTAGACAAGAGGGCCGAGATAAGGCAAGGACACGTCCCATGACCAATCAGCCACCGCCCTCATGCGGCATCCAGACTCTGCGCCGGGAGCATATCGTCCGGCACGAGGCTCTCCTCCGCGACGGATTCGCTGCCTTCGTCCCCCACACATCGACGTCTCTCCACTTCCCCAGGGCGGTTTCTGAAGGCTTTCTCGACCGGGACGGATCACCCCGGGCGCCCATCCTCGAAGGCGAAGTCCTTCACATCCCCCTTGCGGTCGGTCGCCGACTCATGGCCGTCATGGCCCTCGACGGCGTCCAGCCCGACCGGGCAAGGCCTATCCTGCCCGTTCTTCCGGCCTTGGCCGACCTTCTCCTGGAACGCGTCGCCCTCATCCGCCAGGCCCAGACCGATCCCCTGACCGGTCTGACCAACGCCCATTACTTCCAGGAACTCGTCGCCGGGGAAATCAGGCACATTCTGGACTGCATCCTGCCAGGATCCGCAGCGGGAACCGATTGTTCCATGTCCGGATTCAGCGCATCCTTCGCCCTTCTGGCAGTGAACCTCAACCGCTTTCGCCCCCTGAACACCACCTACGGGCACGCATTCGGCGACAGAATTCTGGCCGGCGTCGCCGAATCCCTTCTGACCTGCATCCCGGTCCAGGCCACCCCAGCCCGCTTGGAAAAAGACACATTCACTGTCCTCTGGCCTCAGGCGTCCCCGGGCAAGGCTTTGGTCCTGGCCGAAGAGATCCGGGAAAACATTGGTCGTTTGCGCATCGAATATCCCTTGTCCGGCGAACCTGTCACCGTCTCGGCCAGCATCGGGGTGACCTGCTATCCCCAGGATCTCACCGGCAGACAGCTCAGGCATCCCGTTCGGGAGCAGACTCGGTCGATTCTGTACAAGGCTTGTCGGACCGTCGCCGCGGCCAGGGCTCAAAGCGGATCCGGTGTCCTGGCCTTTCCCCGCATCCTGACTGAAGGCGGCCTCATCCTTGAAACACTGCCTCTTGGCCGACTCGTCGTCAACCTCGGACGCAGCGTGGATGTTCGAGAGGGTCAACGATTCCTGGTCTGGTCCTCGGCCGGTGGCACCGACACCGAACTCATCCGCGACGGTCAAAACCGGGTTGTGGGCCGCTACCCGTCCATGCCCAAGGCCGAGATCTCGATTATCGAGGTTCAGGACGAAATCTCCATTGCCGAACTCTTGACCTTGACCGACCCCTCCTGGCCTGTGGGCCCGGGTGACCACCTGACCCTCCAGGACGAGCATGAGACCGGTTTTCCTGCCGTATGCGAAGACACCGCCCGAATCCTCCTGCCTGGAAGAGACACCCTGACCGGCCTGTTCACGTATCGTGGTTTTCTGGAAAAATGGACCCGTTCCCGGGAAAGGACAGAGACCTGCACTTTGATGCTGGTCCGCCTCGATAACCCTGCACTGGACCCCCGCCTCCAGCAGCCATCGGCCCTGGAAGGCCTTGTAGAGTCACTCCACCGGTTGGCCGTGGAAATATACGGCAAGGGCCTTCTTGGAGGCCGGTATTGTCAGGACGGGATGATCCTTTTCGTTCCTGCGGAGCTCCGAAAGGTCTCCAATCTGGCACGGGACTTTGTCTTTGCCGCTTCTGAACGTCATCAGGCCGGGCTGACGATCGGTTGCGCTGGATTCCCTTTTTTGTCCTTCGCACGCTCGGATCTGGTCGAGAACGTCCGCAAGGCCTTGGAGCACGCATTCCTTCTCGAAGCTCCCCGCATAGCCGCGTTCGACAGTACCACTCTGACCATCAGTGCCGACCGCTATTTCGCCCGGGGAGACCTGTTCCTGGCCATGGAGGAATACAAGTTGGCCCTGGCCGCCAACGAAGACAATATCCTGGCCGCCAACTCACTGGGGATCTGTCTGGCCCGTCTGGGGCGCCTTTCCGAAGCCAGATCCCGATTCGCCGGTATTCTCGGTCGCGATGCCGAGAACCTCATGGCCCTCTACAACCTCGGATGCACCTGCCTTCGTCTCGGAGATCTGGAGGAGGCCCAACTCTCGTTTCGCCGATGCCTAAACCTTGATCCGCGGCATATCTACGCCATTCTCCGCCTCGGTCAGATGGCCGAACAGGGCGGTGACACCGTTTTGGCAGAAAGTCACTACAGGCGGGCCGGAGAGCTTGACGAACGCGTGGCCCATCGCCATCTCGGACGCTTGGCCCTAAAGGAGGGAAAAACAGAAAAGGCCCGATCTCACCTGCATGCCGCGGTGGTGGCCAACCCCATGGATGCGGCTTCACTGCACCTTTTGGCCCGCATCTATCTCGACCGTGGTGACGATCCTGAAATGGCCGAATCCTTTGCCCGGCAAAGCGTGTATCTGAATCCGGGGAAGGTTGCCTATTGGGACGAGCTGGCCCGAAGTCTCGATACCCAGGGCCGGACCGGCGAAGCGGCTCAGGCCCGATCCAGAGCTGACAGTCTCGGATAGATTGAAACAAAACGGCCCCGAACATCTTGCGCATCCAGGGCCGATCGACTCATGAAAACCCCTAAAACAACCAGCACCGACATCGGCCCTGGTCTGTAAATCTCATCTCTTGGCCAGACCCAGCCGGGAGGCCACGTTGGACGCCGCGGTCAAGGTGAAGGTTTCGGGATCGAGTGTATCCTTTTCCTTCGGGTCGATGACCAGACTGGGCGCGTTGGTCCGTCCGGTATCCGGCGTGATCTCATATTCGGCCGGAAACCCATTCTCCATATACTGATTCTGAAAGCCGATGAATTTCAGCATGTGGGCCGTTGCGTCGAGAATAGCGTGTTCGTCGCGCTCCAGAAGGCCAAGCTCACGGGCCCTGATGAGGCCTGCAAGACATTCCCCGCCCTGAGTGCAGGCGATGTGGCCGTGGGCGTTGGCCGTGAGCATGGCCTCCATGATAGCCTGTTCCTCCACCTGAACCACGTGGAAAAAATCCTCTCCGGCCAAGCGGACATAGCGGTCGACCAAAGCCCTGACCCTCGGAAACGATACAGGATTGCCGATCATGGCCGCCTGAGCCACGCTCGGACGGACCTGAACAGGGGCCCAGGCTCGGATTGCGGGATCTGCGTTGTAATATCTGAAGACCGGATCAGCATGGCTCGACTGGACGCCGAAAATCCGCGGAAGGCGGTCGATGATCCCCAAATCGGCGAGCTTGAGAAATCCGTTTAAAATGGCCGTGATGTTCCCCGCGTTGCCGATGGGAACAAAAATGGCCTGACCTCTCAAGTCCCATCTGTACCATTGGGCGATCTCGTAGGCGTAGCTCTCCTGCCCCAAAATGCGCCAGGCATTCTTCGAATTGAGCAGGGCCACCCGATACGAATCGGCCAGATGCTCGACCACCTTCATGCAGTCGTCAAAGACTCCAGGAACCTCAAGAACCATGGCCCCGTGCCCGAGAGGCTGGGCCATCTGCTGGGCTGTGACTTTACCCTGGGGCAGAATGACCACGGTCCTGATCGGTTCACCCACGTAGGACGCATAGAGGGCTGCGGCCGCCGAGGTGTCTCCAGTGGAAGCGCAAATGGCAATGACGTGATCCCACCCATGCTGTCTTATCAGATGCTTGAGATAGCTGAAAGCGCATGCCATGCCCCGATCCTTGAACGAGGCGCTCGGATTCTGGCCGTCGTTTTTGAAGGCCATGGGCTGGCCGATGAGATCTCGCAACTTTCGACTGGCCTCCACCACCGGGGTATGCCCTTCACCCAGATAGACGATATCCTCTTCCTCCAGAACCGGGGCCATCAGTTCATAGTACCTGAATACGCCTCTCAAGGCCGTTGTACGGGTGGCGCAACGGGCGTCGAAAAGATTTCTCCAGGCAGATCCTGTGGTTTCCTTCAGGGTTTTTCCGGACCTGTCGATCAGCAGCATGACGCCGCGGCAATCAGGGCAGGTGTACAAAAGCCTGTCTACGGGGAAGGACCGTCCGCACGACAGGCATTCGTACTCCATGGAACCTCGGTATTCGGGAAAAACATCGGCTCCGGACATGTATGACCTCCTCAGGCTCTCAATATATAGATGTCGGCCAGGGCGCCGGCCATAAAGACGATGGCTATGAACCCGTTGGCAGTGAAAAAAACAAGGTTCACACGAGAAAGGCTGTTTTCGTCAACCAGGAGGTGCTCACTCAGAAGAACTGCTGAAACGATCCCCCAGGTCAGAAAATAGATCCAGCCTGCACCGTACGCCCACCCGGCGAATCCGAAAAAAAGCGATGCTGTGACGTGAGAGAAACAAGCAAGAGCCAAAGCCGTTTTCAGGCCGAGATCCGCCGGCATGGAGTGCAGCCCCCTGGAGCGGTCGAATTCGACGTCCTGGGTGGCGTACAGAATATCGAACCCGGCGACCCAAAACAGAACTCCGAATGCGAGCATGGTGGACGGTAGAGTCAGGGTCGGATCGTGGGCCAACCATCCTGCAATGGGAGCCAAGCCGAGCACCGTACCAAGAAAAAAATGACAGAACGGGGTGAAACGCTTGGTATAGGAGTAAAAGGCCGACCAGAGGAGGGCATAAGGGGCCAGGGCCAAACACAACTGGTTCAAACCGGCGCAGGCCAGAATAAAGAGTCCGGCACAAATCAGAAGCAGAAACTTGGTCCCGGCAACCGAAAGTTCACCGGTCACCAGAGGCCGACCGCGCGTCCTCGGATTGTCACGGTCAAAAGGAAGGTCGACTAGTCGGTTAAACCCCATGGCAAACGACCGTACAGCCACCATGGCCAGAATCAGAAGGATCGTGGCTGCCCATCCCGGAGCGCCGTTGGAGGACCAGACCAAGCCGAGAATAGCAAAAGGCAGAGCAAAGACCGAGTGCTCGATCTTGACCATCCTGACGAAGATGCCCATGGCCTTGAAAAACTGTTTTGCCATTGAGCAGGACGGGCTCATTGTTCCTTGGCCACCACCCGAAGAAATCGCTTCTTCCCGACCTTACAGATATGTTCACCGGCCGTGACCACTGTTTCCGGGGCTTTGACCTTCTCTCCGTCCATTGACACCGCATTCTGCTTGATAAGTCTGCGGATTTCCCCTCTGGAGCAGCACAAGCCACTGGCATCCAGCACCTCGATCAAAGCCGTCCCGCAGACGGCCTCGACCACAGGCATATCCTCGGGATCCTGCTGCCGGCAGAAGACGCACTCGAAATACGTTTTGGCCTCCTGGCCCTGTTGGGGCCCGTGGAATCGGCTAACAATCTCCTGAGCCAAATCCTCCTTGATTTTCATCGGGTGGCATTGTCCTTCAGCCACGGATCGTCGAAGCTTTGCGAGCTCATCCAGACTTCTGTCCGACAGGAGTTCGAAATATCGCCACATGAGTTCATCGGAAATGGACATCATCTTTCCGAACATCTCGTTTGGAGGCTCATCGATCCCGATGTAGTTACCCAGTGACTTGCTCATCTTCTGCACCCCATCAAGGCCCTCAAGGATGGGCATGGTCAATACGACCTGGGGGGTTTGGCCGGCCTCTCGTTGTAAGGTCCGACCCATGAGCAGATTGAACTTCTGGTCCGTGCCGCCCAGTTCGACATCAGCATTCAGAGCGACCGAGTCGTACCCTTGGGCCAGAGGGTAGAGGAATTCATGGATGGCGATTGGCTGGTTTCCCTTGAAGCGCTTCTCGAAGTCGTCCCGTTCCAGCATCCGAGCCACCGTGTATTTTGAACAAAGTTCCACGAAATCGGCTGCGGTCAGTGTGTCCATCCACTCTGAGTTGAAACGGATTTCGGTTCGGTCCGGGTCGAGGATTTTGAAAATCTGACGCTTGTATGTCTCGGCGTTTTCCAAAACCTGTTCCCGCGACAATTTTTTCCTAGTCTCGGATTTGCCTGAGGGATCGCCGATCATCCCCGTGAAATCGCCGATCAAAAATATGGCCTGATGTCCGAGTTCCTGAAAATGCTTGAGCTTTTGAATCAGGACTGTGTGTCCGAGATGGAGATCCGGGGCCGTGGGGTCGAACCCGACCTTGACCCGCAACGGTCTGCCTGTTTCTAGTTTCTCGCGCAGTTCCTTTTCGTCGATGATCTCGACACTTCCTCGACGGATCTGCTCCAGTGCCGTGTCAATGTCTTTCATGCTCGTCTCCCGATGCCAACCCGACTGGATCATTTGGCGAAGCCAACAGCTCGACGTTCACGAATGACCGTAACCTTGATCTGCCCCGGGTATGTCAGATTTTCCTCGATCTTCTTGGATATGTCCTTGCATACCAAGAAAATCTTTTCGTCACTGATCCGCTCACAGTCGACCATCACCCGCAACTCCCTTCCGGCCTGAATGGCGTAGGCTCTGGCCACTCCCTCGAAGCCCGTTGCAATGTTCTCCAGATCTTCCAGCCGCTTCACGTAATTCTCCAGAAGTTCCTTTCTGGCCCCGGGCCTGGCACCAGACAGGCTGTCCGCCGCCTGGACCAAAACCGCAAGGACAGTGCTCGGAGCAACGTCCTCGTGATGTGCTGCAATGGCGTGGATGATCTCCTTGGACTCGCCGTATTTCTTGGCCAAATCTGCTCCGATCTGGGCATGCGGGCCCTCGACCTCGTGGTCCACGGCCTTGCCCAGGTCATGGAGGAGCCCGGCTCTTTTTGCCTTTTTGACGTCAATACCAAGTTCAGCGGCCATTATTCCGCAAAGAAAGGCCACTTCCAGTGAGTGCTGAAGGACATTTTGTGAGAAGCTGGTCCTGTATCGCAAATGACCGAGCAATCGTACGATTTCCGGATGGATGCCGTGGACTCCGACATCGAAGGTTGCCTGCTCTCCGATTTCCCGAAGCTTGATGTCCATCTCCTTCTCAACCTTGCGGACGATGTCCTCAATTCTGGCTGGATGGATTCGTCCATCGCTAATTAGGCGCTCCAGAGCTTGCTTGGCAACTTCTCTTCTAAGGGGGCTATAGGCTGAAAGAATGACCGTTTCAGGAGTGTCGTCGATAATCAGATCCACCCCGGTTGCCGCCTCGAGCGCCCTAATATTCCGACCTTCGCGACCGATGATCCGGCCTTTCATGTCTTCGCTTGGGAGCTGAACGGCCGTCACCGTGTGCTCGGACACATAATCGCCCGTGTAACGCTGTATCGCCGTGGCCAAAATTTCCTTGGCCTTCCGAGAAGCCGACTCTTGGGCCTCCATCTCGATGACCCGAATCATCTTTGCCGCCTCATGCCGGGTCCTGCTCTCAACCTCCTCAAACAATCTGACCTTGGCCTCCTCGGCCGTCAAACCTGAAATCTCCTCCAGTCGGGCCTGATGCTGATCCGCCAAAAGCTTGACACCTTCTTCGCGTTCACCAAGGTCCCGCTCCTTTTGGGCCAAGGACTTCTCAACATGAACCAGCTCACTCTCCCTTGTGGTCACCTCCTCTCGTTTCCGCTCGACCCGCTCCTCTTTTTCAAGCAGTCTTTCCTCCTGCTTCTTGATATTTTTTTCCCGGTCCTTGAATTCGCGATCCAATTCCTGCTTCTGGCGAAAAATATCGTCCTGGGCCTGCAGAAGCATTTCCTTTTTGTGTGCCTGAGACTCCTTCCGAGACTCTTCAAGAATTCGTTCTGCCAAGCGTTTGGCGTTGCCGTACTCCTTGTCCAGAATATACTTTCTGGCCATGAATCCGCCAAGAGCACCAACAACTAGAGAAAGCAACGATGAAATGATAATTGTGCCCAACATATTCCCCCACCCTGTATGTTATGCCCTGAGGGCTTTATGCACAAAGGCACGGCTTCTCGAGCCATGGCCTTCGTGTGAATGGCAACGGTGCTGCGACTCTGGAAATCAGGTCAAGCGGATGGGACGGTGAGGCAAGACGTAGGCGATCAGATGCAAGAGAGGAAGGGCACCAAGGTCCTTCGATGGGCGATGACAAAGGAGTGATCCCGGAGAGCCGTGTCGTGAGTCATATTGAACCTCGTATGTACAACTGAGGGCTGCTGCCGAACGTCAGGCGCCCCGGCATGCCGTGCGCACACGATCCGGCTGGAAGCGACCCTCCAATACTCGGTGTTGGCTCAATAACGACGATCACGATCACGAACTCCCCAGGAGATTCACGATATTCCGTTGTTGTCCATTCTATGTAAAAGTCCTTCGATTCTCGAATCGGTCGATTTGACTTTATCTGTCACTTGCAAAAGATCATCGGCCAATCCTAGAGCGAGGAATATCAACAATTTCTCTTTGCTGATGCTTCTGCCACGTTCGCTCAACGTACCATAGCGCTCTTCCAGAAGCGCCACAGCCTTTTCTATCCGATCCGAACTTGCGTCCGTCCTGAAGGATAGCTGTACCCCCAAGATTTCAAACGCATAATTCGACATATCACGAGTCGAGGTCCACGTCCTGAATCTTTTTCAGCAGATCCTCGACTTTTGTCCTCACCTGGGTTTTGGCCTCGCGCTCATGCTCAAGTTCTTCCTTGAGGCTGAGAATCTCGTACTCAAGAGACTCCTTCTTCTGCATCAAGGCGTCGAGCTTTTGGGCCAGTTGATTGAGTATATCCATGTTTTCTTGCATAAGGGTATCCATTCCGTTCAATCCGGTAACCGTCAAGACTCAAGGCATCCTCATTCTGCCGGAGACTCAACAGAGCGAATGAATGAGGAATGTTCAAGATTGTTTTCGACGAATATTCTTCTGTTGGGACCGAGCTATGGCCAAACTATCATCCGGAACATCCTTGGTTATGGTAGAACCAGCACCCACCAGAGCCTTGCTGCCTACGACAACAGGCGCGACAAGTGCCGTGTTGCTGCCAATAAAGGCCCCATCATCAATGCGGGTCTGGTGCTTACGCCGTCCATCGTAATTGCAGGTGATCGTTCCGGCTCCAATGTTCACATCGTCACCAATTACGGAGTCCCCCAAATACGCCAAGTGCCCAGCTTTGCTGTTGCGACCGAGTTTCGTGTTTTTGACTTCCACGAAATTCCCTACCCTCGAATCGGTGCCGATGTCAGTCCCCGGACGAAGACGAGAATACGGACCTATCACCGAGCCAACATCGACGCTTGATTTTTCTATATGTGTAAAAGGCCTGATTTGGCAAGCCCTGAGGACAGCGTCCTGAATGTGACAGTAGGCATCGATTATAGATCCCGACGTGATCCTGCTCTCTCCAAAAATGTGGCATGGTCCGCAAATAGAACAGCCACTCTCGATCATCACTCTCGGGCCTATCCAAACCTGTCTGGGATTGTGGATCACTACACCCCGGCCCATCCAATCCGAAACGATTTCTTTTCGGGCCGTCTCTTCCACCTCGGCCAACTCGATCGGTGTGTTGACACCTGCCAAGGCCTCACTGTCCATGCTTGTCACAGAGTTTACCGACAAGCCAGCCTGATCAGCCAGGCCGACCAAATCGGTAATATAATACTCCTTCTGCATGTTTTCATTGGACAATCCCCCGAGGACGTTTCCGACGGAGCCCAATCTGAGCATGTATATTCCGACGTTCACTTCATTCACAGTTTTCGAGCCATCTTCCACCCGCACGTCCTTGGCCTCGACGATTCGCTTAATCCGTCCCGAAATATCACGAAAAACTCTTCCGTACGGGCCTGGATCTTCGAGCCGAGTGGTCGCGATGGTCAGATCGCTCATTTTCCCAATATGCTCGGACACGATGTCAGCCACGATGCTTTTCGGAACGCAAGGCACGTCACCGTTCAGAATAATCACGTGTTCGATGCCACTTTCGATAAGTCGCGGCCAGGCCACTTGGAGGGCATGCCCTGTGCCGAGTTGCTTTTCTTGAAAGACAAACCGTGAAGATCTGGCTTGAAAGGAAGACTTTACCTGATCTGCTCCGAATCCGACGACTGTCCAGATTCGGTCTCCGACAAACCCCTCCAATGCTCGATAGACATACCAGAGCAGGGGTTCTCCAATCATTGTCTGCAGCACTTTTGGTTTTGGGGAATGCATCCTTGTGCCTTTACCTGCAGCCAGAACCAGTGCCCCCACCCGTTGCATTATGTCTTGAGACATCTTCATGTTCTCCGATACGGTTCGTTGAGAGGCAGTCACTATCCAAATTTCAGGATGGAATGCACACTGACTCGCCACGATCCCGGCATTGAATTCAACAAAAAAGAGGCAGGCCCGTTTGGACCTGCCTCCATGAAGCGCATCGCACAGGACGAAGCCCTAGCGGAGGGTTCCTTCCGACTGGGCGCACTCGCGGCATTTCAGCCGTTGCATAGCCCTGGCCAATGTAGCCTGGGCACGGGCATTGTCTATCTTTTCCTGCTGCTGCCGTAAACGCTGCTCGGCCCTTTCCTTGGCTTTTCGAGCGCGTTCCACATCAATTTCTTCGGCTTTTTCGGCCACTTCAGCCAGTACGGACACCTTGGTCGGTGTGACCTCGGCAAAGCCCCCGGAAACGAATACATAGTATTTTTTTCCGTTGATCTTGTAGTACAGGCTGCCGATGCCAAGGGCCGAAAGAAAGGGAATATGGTGAGGCAGCACTCCGAACTCGCCGTTCACTCCAGGAGCGCCAACATATTCGACGTGCTCGTCCAACAGTTTTCGATCCGGAGTGACGATTTCGAGGTGAATGCTGTTAGCCATGTCGTTCCTATCTCCCGGTTGTTTTATTTCTTGGCGTTTTCTACGGCCTCGTTGATGTCGCCGACCATATAGAAGGCACCTTCGGGAAGATCATCGTATTTGCCGTCGATGATGGCCTTAAAGCCTTTGATCGTGTCTTCCAACTTGACGTAGCGTCCTTCCTTGCCCGTAAACTGAGCAGCGACGAAGAAGGGCTGGGAAAGAAATCTCTGAATTTTCCGAGCCCTGTTGACGGTCAGCTTGTCTTCGTCGGAAAGCTCGTCCATGCCAAGAATGGCAATGATATCCTGAAGATCCTTGTACTTCTGAAGAATCTGCTGAACCTGTCTGGCCACCGAATAATGCTCAGCGCCAAGAACATTGGGGTCCAGAATTCGAGAAGTTGAGTCCAACGGATCCACTGCCGGATAGATACCAAGCTCAGCAATCTGGCGCGAAAGAACCAAGGTTCCGTCCAGATGCGAGAAGGTCGTGGCTGGAGCCGGGTCGGTCAGGTCGTCGGCGGGAACGTAGACGGCCTGAACCGAAGTGATCGAACCCTTGTTCGTGGAGGTGATCCGCTCCTGCAGCTCACCAAGGTCCGTGCCCAAGGTTGGCTGGTAACCCACGGCCGACGGCATGCGTCCCAAAAGGGCCGAAACCTCTGAACCAGCCTGGGTGAAACGGAAGATGTTATCGACAAAAAGGAGTACGTCCTGATTTTCCTCGTCGCGAAAGTACTCAGCGCAGGTCAAACCGGTCAAAGCAACTCGGGCACGGGCTCCCGGAGGTTCGTTCATCTGACCGTAGACCAAAACGGCCTTATCGATAACGCCCGCTTCGATCATCTCGTGATACAGGTCGTTTCCTTCACGAGTCCGCTCACCAACGCCAGCGAAGACCGAGATGCCACCGTGCTGCTTGGCAATGTTGTTGATCATCTCCATGAGGATGACTGTCTTGCCGACACCGGCACCGCCGAAGAGCCCCATCTTTCCACCTTTCGGGAAGGGAACGAGAAGATCGATGACCTTGACACCGGTCTCGAGCAATTCGATCGAGGTGCTCTGCTCCGTGAACGCCGGGGCAGGACGGTGAATGGGAAGATATTTCTTGGCATTGATCGGCCCCTTGTTGTCAACCGGACGACCGACAACATTGATGATCCGACCAAGAGAGGCCGCTCCAACCGGCGCGGCGATGCCGGTTCCCGTGTCCTTTCCGATCATACCGCGGACCAAGCCGTCAGTAGCATCCATGGCAATGCATCGAACGACGTTGTTTCCAAGATGTTGGGCGACCTCGACAACGAGGTTGTCAGGCTGGTCGTCAATGGCTGGGTTGGTGATCAGAATGGCGTTCAAAATGTTGGGCAGGTTGCCCTCGGCGAATTCCAAGTCGACAACAGGACCGATGACCTGAACGACTTTCCCTGTATTTTCTTTGCTCATCGAAATGTGCCCCCTTTATCCTTTTTTCAGTGCTTCCGCACCGCCGACGATATCCATGAGTTCTCTGGTGATGGTGGCCTGACGGGCCTTGTTGTAGACAAGTGTCAACTTGTTTACCAGATCGTCACAGTTCTTGGTTGCGTTATCCATGGAACTCATCCGGGCAGCGTGCTCGCTGGCCGAAGTGTCCAGCAATCCTCTGTAGACCTGAACCTTGACGTAGCGAGGCAGCAGCTCGGCCAACAGTCCCTCAACCGAGGGCTCGAAAATGTACTCGCTCGACGAATCGCCCTCTTCCTCCTCGGCCGGAGCAACGGGGAGAATCTGGGCAGATTCAGGCACCTGTTTGGCCATACTCACGAAACTGCCAAAAACGATGTGGACCTCATCGAACTCGGCGGCCAGATACTTCTCGATTAGTTCCGTGCCAATTTGATTGGCCAGGAAAAAATCGAAATTATTCATGGCGTCGTTCTTAGCCGTTACAATTTCATACCCTCGTTTGCGAAAAAAGGCGTTCCCCTTTTTCCCTATGCAGATCATTTTGACAGTCTTTCCCTCAGCGGCCTTGGCATCAGCCAACTTCCTGGCCTTGGTGCACAGGTTGGTATTGAAGCTACCGCACAGACCCTTGTCCGAGGTGACGAGAATGATCCCAACATTTACGATTTCTTCCCGTCGTTCGAGCAGAGGATGGACGCTGGCGTCCACCCTGGCCGTCAAATCGGAAAGAGTCTCGTAATATTTTTCTGCATAGGGACGGAAGCGCTCGATACGAAGCTGCGCGCTGCGCAGCTTGGCGGAGGCCACCATGTTCATGGCCTTGGTGATCTGCTTGGTCTTTTTGACCGCGCCGATCTTACGCTGAATGTCCCTCAGTGATGCCATTGACTACTCCTTGGTTAGGCCTTGAAACTCTTTGCAAATTCATCGATGGCCGAGCCGATCTTCTTGCTAAGCTCGTCGTCGATATCTTTCTTCTCTTTGATTGCTTTTAGAATATCGGCCTTCTGATTGCGGAAAAAGTCAAGCATCTCCTCTTCGAACTTCCGGACGGCATCAACAGGAAGCTTGTCCATGTATCCGCGGGTACCTGCGAAGAGCGAAACGACCTGCTCCTGGACAGGCAGCGGCCGATACTGGGGCTGCTTGAGCAATTCGACCAGGCGTTCACCTCGTGTCAGACGCTGCTGGGTGGCCTTGTCGAGATCGGACCCGAACTGGGCGAAGGCGGCAAGTTCTCGGTACTGAGCCAGATCGAGTCGGAGAGTACCGGCCACTTTTTTCATGGCCTTGACCTGGGCGGCGCCGCCGACCCGGGAAACCGAGAGACCAACGTTGATGGCAGGGCGAATACCGGCGTTGAACAGGTTGGGTTCAAGGTAAACCTGACCATCGGTGATTGAGATAACGTTTGTTGGGATGTACGCCGAAACGTCACCGGCCTGGGTTTCGATGATCGGCAGGGCTGTCAGGGATCCGGCACCGAGATCGTCACTCACCTTGGCTGCACGTTCCAACAAACGGGAATGGAGATAAAAGACGTCGCCCGGGAACGCCTCACGTCCCGGAGGACGCCGAAGCAGCAGGGACATCTGGCGGTAGGCGACAGCCTGCTTGGAAAGGTCGTCGTAGATGATTAAAGCATGCTTGCCGTTGTCGCGGTAGTGCTCGGCCATTGTACATCCGGCATAAGGGGCGATGAACTGCAGGGAAGCGGGCTCGGATGCCGTGGCCGAAATAACCGTTGTGTACTCCATGGCCCCGTGCTTCTCGAGGACGTCGACAACCTGGGCTACTGTGGCTCGTTTTTGGCCGATGGCGACATAGAAACAGTACACGTCAGTCTCTTTCTGAGCCAGGATGGCGTCGATGCCGATGGCTGTCTTGCCGACCTGGCGGTCACCAATGATCAGTTCGCGCTGGCCGCGGCCGATAGGAGTCATGGCGTCTACGGCCTTGAGCCCGGTGTTCATGGGCTCATGGACAGACTTTCTGGCGACGATGCCGGGGGCCTTGATCTCGACGAGACGGGTTTCCTTGCTGACGATTGGCCCCTTGCCATCAATGGGGTTCCCCAGAGGGTCGATAACACGGCCGGTGACTGCATCTCCCACGGGAACCTGAAAGATGCGCCCGGTTCGCTTGACTTCGTCTCCCTCTTTGATGTGCGTATCCTCGCCAAGAAGGGCCACGCCGACACTGTCCGCTTCGAGGTTGAGGACCAAGCCCATGATCCCACCCGGGAACTCAAGGAGCTCCATGGCCATGGCGTTCTCGACCCCGTAAACCCGGGCGATGCCGTCACCGACGGACAGGACCACGCCGGTCTCACTCATCTCAACCTTTTTCTCGTAGTTCTTGATCTGGCCTTCGATGATCTGGCTGATCTCTTCTGCTTTGATTTGCATAGCCTCTACTCACCCCTCTTGATGGTTTCTCTCAAAATTTCCAGCTGGGCCTTGATACTTGCGTCCAGCACCTTGTCTCCCACCTTGAGCTTCAGGCCGCCCAGAATGGCCGGGTCAACACTGTACTCCAAGACGACTTGACTGCCTGATTGCTTTTCAAGTTGGTCCTTGACCTGCTTCTGCAGGGCATCGTTCAAGGATATGGCCGTGATGATCTCACCGCGGACAATTCCCTGGGCCACATCCAGGAGCTTCGCGTACACAAACGCGATATCCGGCAATACGGCCAGCCGCCCCTTTTCCGCCAGTAGAAAACAAAAATTGGCGACCATCTTGTCGACCTTGACCTTGTCCAGAATCTTCTTGACGATGGCCTTTTTGTCCGAGGCGGTGAAAACAGGATTTCGAAAAATCTTCACCAGCTCGGGAGCCCCATCAAGCACCTCAGCCAATGCGCTCAAGTTGTCGCCGTAGGTCTTGACGACTTCACCGCCCTTGGCCTGCCCCAAGGAAAACAGGGCGTGGGCGTAACGGCGCGCTACGATGTTTCCATTCAATTGAGCACCACCCTTGTTAGATAGTCGTTGACCAATTTTTCCTGCTCCTTCACGTTACCGAGCTTGGCGGCGATCATCTTCTCGGCGGCTTCGACGATTTGATCGGACAGTTCGGACTTGACGGCCTCAATGGCCAACCTTGCTTCCTGTGCAGCGGAATTCTCGGCCTGGACCAGTATCTGCTTAGCCATGCCCTCAGCCTTCTCAACGATGGCCGCTTTCATAGCCTCGCCCTGCTCCCGGGCCTCTTGGAGAATCTGGGCCCGTTCCTTTTCAAGGTTGGCGATGCTGGTCTCGACTTGACGCAGCTTGCTTTCGGCCTCGGTGCGGCGGCTGTCCAAATCTTTCAAATCAGCCTCAATCTGATACCTGCGCCCAGAAAAAAATTCTCCTATGCGCTTTCCGACCAGCTTCCAAATGATGCCCACCACCAAAACAAAGTTCAGGAACCTCCAGAACAGATTCCAGAGTTTGGACGAGCCACCGTCTTCCCCCCCGCCGGCGGCAAAGACCACTCCAGCGAACAAAAAAAACAGGGCCGACAGCCCGAAAATCTTCAAGCTCTTTTTCAAATCTCGCCCTCCTTAGTTTTTCGGCCCTAGGCCTTGCTCAGAATCTTGTTTGCGGCCAAGCCTGCAAACTTCTCAACTTCCTTGTTCAGGGCGGCAAGAGCATCCTTGCGCTCGGCCTTGATCGTTTCCCTGGCCTTGCCCACGACCTTGGCCGCCTCTTTCGTGGCCGACTCGAGAACGGCTTTTTCTCCTTCGTATCCTTGCGCCTTGTGTTGGACACGAACGTCTTGACCTTCTTTTCGGGCCTGCTCCAAGGCCTGCTCATAACTCGAAAGCTTCCCCGAAGCCGACGAATTGAATCCCTCAATCTCCTGCAGCCTGGAGTCCATTTGCTCGGCCCGACGCTTGAGGATGCCTCGAATGGGGCGATACAGGATGAGATTGAGCACGGCCAGAGTGATCAAAAAATTCACCAGCTGAACGAAAAACGTAATGTTAAACTCTATCATGCATCCCCCTTTCCGGTTTGTGAATTTTGGTTCAAAGTCAAGGCGGCTTATCCGATTTCACCTGATCTGTCAAAGAATTTTTCCCGAAACAGGTACCGTCACCAATCTTGCCCGCTACCCTGCCCCGTGCATGTGTGCGTACGAGATG
>RZZR01000025.1 GCA_009929795.1 Deltaproteobacteria bacterium
CTCGGGCTCGATCATCCAGAACTCGGCGGCGTGCCGAGGGGTGTTGGAATTCTCGGCCCGGAAGGTCGGCCCGAAGGTGTAGACCTTGCCCAGGGCGCAGGCCGCATTCTCGGCCGCCAACTGGCCGGAAACTGTCAACGAGGCCGGACGTCCGAAAAAGTCCTGGCTGAAGTCGGCCTCGCCCTTGACTATAGGTACGTTGGTCAGGTCGAAGGTTGTCACCCTGAACATCTCCCCGGCCCCCTCGCAGTCTGACCCGGTGATGATAGGGGCGTGGAGGTAAAAGAAACCCCGGGTCCGGAAGTAGTCATGCACGGCAAAGGACAGCTCCGACCGGATGCGGAGCATGGACCCGTACTTGTTCGTTCGCGGTCGAAGGTGGGCGATGCCCCGCAGAAATTCGTCCGTGTGCCGCTTCTTCTGAAGAGGATAGGTTTCCGGATCGGCCGAGCCGATCAGTTCGACGTCTCGGGCCTTGATCTCCCAAGCCTGACCCTTGCCCGGCGAGGCCACTAGGTCGCCTTGCACCTGCACCGAGGCTCCGGTATGGATTTCGGTCAGAAGATCGTGGCAGGGCAGGGCTCCATCTACGACGACCTGGACATTGGCCGGGACCGACCCGTCGTTGACCTCCAGAAAGGAGAATCCCTTGGCCTCGCGTTTGGTTCGCACCCAGCCCTGGACGCGGATGTCGTCCTGAGGTTCCCGGGCTGTGAGAATGGCCCGTACGGACATGCTCTTCATCGCTTCAACTCCTTGGCCTTGTTTTGAACTTTATCTTTCCAACCGTATCTACCCTTGGAGGCGGCTGGGGGCAACACCGGGATACATTCAGTCATGAAACCGCTCTATTTCGACTACAACGCCACTACCCCGGTCCACGACCGGGTCCTGCAGGCCATGCTCCCCAGTTTCAAGGAAGCGTACGGCAACCCCGGCTGCCTCCATCCTTGGGGTCTGGCCGCCCGGGAGACCGTGGAACGGGCCCGGGGCCGCTTGGCAGCCTTTGTGGGAGCCGGGCCCGAAGAAATCGTCTTCACGTCCGGAGCCACCGAGTCCGACAACTGGGCACTGTTGGGGCTTTTTCCCGATTTCAAAGGGCACGTGGTCATCAGCGCCGTGGAACATCCGGCCGTGTTTGAACCGGCCCGCTGGCTGGCCGATCAGGGCGTGACCCTGACCGTCGTGCCCGTGGACTCCCAGGGTCTGGTGGACCCGGCCGATGTCCGGCGGGCCTGCCGGGCCGATAGCCGTCTGGTCTCCATCATGCTTGCCAACAATGAGGTCGGGACCATCCAGCCCCTGGCTGAGATCGCGGCCTGGTGCCGGGAACGAAACATTCTCGTCCATACCGACGCGGCCCAGGCCGTGGGCAAGATTCCGGTCCGGGTGGACGAGCTTCGGGTCGACCTTATGAGCGTGGCCGGACACAAGATGTACGCCCCAAAGGGCGTCGGGGCCCTGTATATCCGATCCGGAATCAGGCTGAACCCGATCTTCCGGGGCGGAGGCCAGGAACATGGCCTGCGGCCTGGCACTGAAAACGTGGCCTTCATGGCCGCCTTGGGCCAGGCTGCGGCCCTGGCCGATGAGGACCTTGAAGCCGAGGCGAACCGGCAACGTGACTTGGGCCAACAATTTCTGGAAGGTCTTGGCCGGTGTCCACGTCCCTTTGTCCTTCACTCCAACGAGGCTCCCCGATTGCCGGGGACCATGAGCGTGGCCTTCCCCGGGCTGCGGGCCGGGGATATCCTCTCCGGATTGCTGGCCCGGGAGGTGGCGGTGTCTGCGGGCGCGGCCTGCCATTCAGGCCAGGTCCGCATGTCCCGGGTTCTGGAGGCCATGGGCGTGGCTCCGGACACGGGCCAGGGCACCATCCGCTTTTCCTGGGGCCGGATGATCAATGCTCGTGACGTGGACGAACTCCTCGACCGTCTGGGCGAGACCCTGGCCGAGCTGGGGCCAACGTGACGATCCTCGACCTGACCCTGCCTTTGAACCCAAACATGGCCGTCTATCCAGGCGACCCGCCCGTGGAGATCGACACCGTCCACACCCTGGAAACCCATGGATGGGAACTTCGCCGGATCTCGCTGGGCACTCATGCCGGGACCCATGTCAACGTCCCCTCGCACATGATCTCAGGAGGGGCCAGCCTTGCGGACCTTCCTCTGACCCGATTCCAAGGCCCGACCGTCCTGTGGCGGCCAGGATCGGACGCCCCTTCCGGCTTGGGCCTCATCGTGGCCGGTCCGGGCCTGGACATGGACCTCGTCCCGGTCGTCCTGGCCGCGGCTCCCCCATTCGTGGGCTTTCCCGTGGAAGCCGAGCCCGATCCGGACGTTGAAAAGGCCCTTCTGGCGGCCGGTATTGTCGTTTACGAGAACTTGCTCGGCGTCGATCGCCTGTCCTCTGTTCAGTCCTTCCAGTTCTGGGGCCTGCCTCTGACCATCATGGACGGGGACGGTTCCCCAATCAGGGCCGTGGCCTTGGTGGACTAGCCCAGGACCTTCCGAATCCGCTCCATGGCCCGGACCACGTTCTCGTGGCTATTAAAGGCGCTGATCCTCACGAATCCCTGTCCGCAAGTGCCGAAACCCGCCCCGGGAGTGCAGACCACCCCGGCCTCGTTCAACAACAGGTCGAAGAAGGACCAGGAATCGCGGCCGGTCTCAACCCAGATATAAGGCGAATTCTCCCCGCCCACGGTGAACAATCCCAGCTCGGCCATCTCCCGCCGGACCATGGCCGCATTCTCCAGGTAGTAGTCGGACAAGTCCCGGACCTCGGCCCGGCCTTCCGGGCCGTACACGGCCAAGGCTGCCCGTTGAACCGGATAGGACACCCCGTTGAACTTGGTCGTGTGACGACGGTTCCACATGGCGTGCAGACTATGCCCCTGGCCGTCGCAGTCGTAGACTAGACACTCCTTGGGCACCACTGCATATGCGCAGCGGGTGCCGGTGAATCCGGCCGTCTTGGAGAAACTTCGAAACTCAACGGCCACCTCCCGGGCTCCGGGAATCTCGTAGATGCTATGGGGCAGGGTTTCATCCCTGATGAATGCCTCGTAGGCGGCGTCGAAAAGGATGAGGGCCTTGTGCTCCCGGGCATACTCCACCCAGCGACTCAGGGCCTCGCGACCGATGGTCGCCCCGGTGGGGTTGTTCGGAAAGCAGAGATAGATGATGTCCACGTCTTCCTTGGGCAGATCAGGCACGAAATCATTGGCCCGGGTGCAGTCCAGATACCGGACACCTTCATAGCGTCCGTCCTGGAAGGCCCCGGTCCGTCCGGCCATGACGTTGGTGTCCAGGTAGACCGGGTAGACGGGGTCCGGGATGGCGACCCGGATGTCGGTCGAAAAGAGCTCCTGGAAATTTCCCGTGTCGCACTTGGCCCCATCGCTGACAAAAACCTCATCCGGGTCCACCTTGGCTCCCCGGGCCTGAAAATCGTGCGTGGCTATGGCCTCGCGCAAAAAGTCATACCCCTGCTCCGGGCCGTACCCCCGAAAGGTCTCGGCCCTGGCCATTTCGTCCACGGCCTCGTGCATGGCCCGGACACAGGCCTGGGGCAGGGGCAGGGTCACGTCCCCGATGCCCAAGCGGATGATCTCTTTGTTCGGGTTGGCGGCCTGAAAGGCCTTGATGCGCTTGGCTATGTCCGAGAAAAGGTAGGAGGCCTGGAGCTTGGAATAATGTTCGTTCATGAGGATCATGTCGGTATCCTTTTTTTCAAGCGGTTATCTCAGAACATGCAAAAATTCATCGCGACCGATCCCTGATTGGTGTAAAATAGTCCTCAGGGTTGCGCTTTTGATCTGCCGATGATTTGGCATTGTCAGCGGTGTCCGCGTTCCGTCAGCGTTTTGGCGAACCATGGCTATATGGTTTCCTTCGCGAACAAGCACAAAGCCGAGGGCCTGCAAGGCTCTTATGACCTGTTCTCTGGGAACGTCGGCTGGGAATTTGGGCATTAGACGGCAACGGCTGTTTCGGCGACAAAAATCTCTTGAGCCATGTTTTCCATTTCAAACACCTCGCTTCCATAAGTTTCGATATGGAACTCGATGGCTGATCGTATCTCTACCAAGACCTCATCGTAGGTTTCACCCTCAGCCACGACAACGCCTTTCAATCCGACTGGATAGGCCACATAGCCTTCTGGATGTTTTTCGACGATGATCTTGAGCTGCTTCAGCATGTTCATCTCCTGAAATTTTTTAGGATTTGTCATGACTCCCCGCAAACGCGCATCGGAACACGCTCAAACCGTCACCATCATGGGATGCCCCATTGCTTCGCGCTGGGCCACATAGAGTCGGGCCACGGCCGAAGCCAGCTTGCGGACCCGAGCGATGTACCCCGTTCGCTCGGTGATGGAGATGGCCCCTCGGGCATCGAGAAGGTTGAACAAATGCGAGCATTTGAGGCATTGATCGTAGGCCGGCCAGGGCAGGCCAAGACCGCAAAGACGCTCACCCTCTGCCTCGCAGCGGTCGAAAAAAGAAAACAGCATGGTCTGGTCGCTAGCCTCGAAATTGTAGGTGGACTGCTCGACCTCGTTCTGATGATGGACATGGCCGTAAGTCACTCCCCAGCCGTTCCAACTCAGGTCGTAGACTGAATCCTTGTTCTGAAGATACATGGACAGGCGTTCAAGGCCATAGGTGACCTCCACGCTGATGGGTTCCAGGTTGATGCCCCCGACCTGCTGGAAATAGGTGAACTGGGTGACCTCCATGCCGTCTAGCCAGACCTCCCAACCCAGACCCCAAGCCCCCAGTGTCGGGGACTCCCAGTCGTCCTCCACGAAACGAATGTCGTGCTCCTCGGCCCTGATGCCTAGAACGGCCAAGCTCTGGAGATAGAGTCCCTGAATGTCGGCCGGAGCCGGCTTAAGGATGACCTGAAACTGGTAGTAGTGCTGGAGTCGATTGGGGTTCTCGCCGTAGCGGCCGTCCGTGGGTCGGCGGCAGGGCTCGACGTAGGCCGTCCGCCATGGTTCGGGACCCAGAACCCGGAGAAACGTGGCCGGATTAAAGGTGCCTGCCCCGACCTCCAGATCATAGGGCTGCTGCAGAACGCACCCCTGATCGGACCAAAATTTCTGCAGGCCGAGAATGACGTCCTGAAAGTTCATTTCTTCTCCCTCCCCGGGCCCCGAGGCCCGGAAATCAGCACCGCACGTAGCGGTTGTTCTTGTAAGCCAAGCCCAGGTGACACTGCACCAGAGCCTCGATCATCTGAAAACATCCCTGACGCACAGCCTGGACCGGATGCCAACTCGCCCACTCCCGGGGTTCGGCCTGACCGAGCCGAGCCAAAAGCAGGGCCGCCTCTACGGGCACGGTCACGCTCGGCCCCGGCAGGTGGTTGCAGGCTGGGCAGAGCATCTTTCCCTCCCGGACCTGGAAGATGCCCTGCGGAGACTCGGTTATGGCCCGGCCGCACGTGGCACATCGCTCGAAATCCGGCTCGTAGCCCTGAGAAAAGGCCAGGCCAGCTCTAAAAAACAGAGGCAGAAGCCAGGACACCTCCCCCACAGACTCGAGGGCCTCAAGAACGCCCAGCAAAAGAAGGCTGGCCTTGGAGCTGTCCGGGCCTCCCTCGTGGGCGGCCTGGAGGAACAGGCAGCAATTTCCGGCCATGCCCATCCTGGACGCGTCAGCCTTGATACCGGGAAATCCATCCAACAGCACGCCTTCTTCCAGGTTGAGATGCCCCATCCGCCCCCGACGCATCCGAAACAGCACGTGCCCCAGGCTGTTCAGGCATCCACAGAACCGTCGGCGACTCCGGCAGCCGCCAAAGGCGAAAGCCGTGACCACTCCCTGGGTGGGCGAGAGAAGCCGGACCCACATGTCCTGCTCCCGAAACCGCCCGGTCTTCAAGACTATGACCCGCTCCGAAAACTCCATGCTCTCCGCTCTCCAGCCATCTTGACTATTCGGGGATAGAACCTAGCCACGGATCGAACCAGATTGGCCTGGGCCGAGACAACCTCGTCGATGTCCTTGTAGGCATCGGGACCCTCGTCCGGGCCGGCCGACAAGACTGTCACCCCGTGCTTGTCCAGCAACTCCGAAATCCTATGCATCGAGAACTTTCTGGCCGCCTCCTTACGGCTCATACGTCGGCCAGCACCATGGGCCGCCGACCAAAGAGAGGCCGGATTGCCCAGGCCCTCGACCACATGGGCCGGGCTGACCATGGTTCCCGGCATGATGCCCAGTTCCCCGGCATGAGCCGGGGTCGCTCCCTTGCGGTGCACTATTAGTTCTCCCTCGCCTTCCACCCGTTCTCGCCAGGCAAAATTGTGATGATTCTCCACCGTGGCCCGAATCCGGCATCCGGCCAGTTCGGTCACATGCCGATGGATGAGTTCATGGTTGGCTGCTGCATAGTGGCCCATGAGGGCCATAGCCGCCCAGTATTCGCGGCCTTCGGCCCTGTCCATGTGCAGCCATGCCAAACGCCCGGACCCTGGTCTCAGTCGAGCGGCCAGGCGGCTATAGTGGGTGGCCACCTCTCCCCCCGTGCCTCGGCTCCCGCTATGGGTCAGCAGGGCCAAGTAAAGACCCGGCTCGACGGTGCCTAGACCTTCCGGGGCTTCGAGAAATCCGAATTCCGCGAAATGGTTGCCTGCCCCGCTTGTGCCCAGTTGTTGCCAAGCCCGGTCCTTGTTTTTCTTGAGAACAGGAGAAAGGTCCCAATCCCGATCCATGACCGGGTGATCGTGCGGTGGCGAGAAGGTTCCCCCGACTCCGAACCTAGTCCCGGATTCTAGGGCCTGGATCAGGATCTCGCGATCTGAATCCAGGCGCTTTGGATTGCCGTCCAGAACCGAAAGACGCATCCTGCAGGCGATGTCCATGCCGACGGCATAGGGGATGACTGCCCCGCGCGTGGCCAGGACCCCGCCGATGGGCAACCCGTAGCCCACATGGACGTCGGGAAGCAGGGCACCTCGCACGGCCACCGGCAGACGGCAGGCCTCCTCCATCTGAGCCATGGCCTCGCGGTCAAGATCCTGACCCCAGACGAAAAAGGGAGCCTCGGCTCCCTTGCGGTCTGATCCGCCCGGTCTCTCAAGTACCCTGGCCAGAGGTCCCCAGATCGGATCGGTCGAGTATGGAGCCGGGTCGGCCACGACCCTGCGAAGAGTCTGTTCGGCCTTCTTCCGGGCCATTCCGGCCTTCATGGTTTCGGTCAAGGCCTGTGCTGCCGTGAGCCGGACTTCCCGATTCAAAAGGCCGATTCGAACGAGTGCCTTGTCGTTCATCGATGAAGCGTGCGGGGAAAAACGGCCGCGATATTCAGGCCCCTTCAGTGGCGTTCAGGCCTTCGCCCCCGATGATCAGGGTCTTGACCTCACCGGACTTGGCCTCGAAGGGGTAGGTCTCGCCATTGACGAAGACTCTCACCCCACCTGCGTTACCAAATTTGACGGAGATGGCCTCGGAAAAAATGAACGTGGCCTCCTGCCCCGGTCTGAGAAACAGATCCTGCCTCTTGCCGTCGACCTCGACCCGCATCCAGCAATCCATGATTGCCTGAATCTGTAATTCGCGCTGGCCATGAGCCTCGGGCTCCCCGATCAAGTCTCTTACGCCGTTGTCGAAACCATCCGGCACGGCCTCGAACTCTTCAACGGCTTCCGGACCAACCTCTTCGGTCAAGCCATGGGCCTGCTCGTCACTGGCTTCGAAAATCCCCTGGGAACCGGATTTCAAAGTGTCGGCCCCGTCGTCCCTCTCGGTTACGCCCGGCCATCTGTCCTCCGACACGGACCGATCGACGAGGGCCGCAGGCTCCTGCTGGGTCATGGGTGAGGAGAGTCCGGGCTCCTTGGGGTCAGGAGCTTGGATGAACGTCCTGTACAGAAGATAGAGTCCGCCCAACAGACCGGCCATTAAAACCAGAATCACCACGGGCATGAACTTTCTCCACACGCATCCATCTGCCTCGGCCAATTCGTGCATGGCAGCGAAGGACTCGAACTGCTGACGCTCCTCCTCGCCTGTGGCGAATATTCCGTCCAGAATCCCGGGCAGGTTCTCGATCTCGGCCCCGAGCTGCCGGGCGTATTCCCGGACAAATGCCTTGGCATACGCCCTATGGGGCAATGCGGACATGGCACCGTCCTCAATCCCCTGGAGCACATGACGGCCGATTTTCGTCCGGGCCGCGATCTCGTCCAGGGTCAGCCCCTTGTCCTCCCGCACTTGGCGAAGTAGCCGTCCCAGTTCGTCAAGTTTCATGACATCTCGCTTTCATGTCCAAAGTAGTGCATCCATTCGCAGAGGTTCAAGAAAACCGGAGTCTTCTTTTCGAAACGAGAAACTAAATCAAGGACACGGCAAAAAATCCTTCAACGCGAAAGGGAATCATGACCGACAGCCGGCCGTCAATGGTCCGGTGTCCAGGAAGAAACATACGCCTTTCCCTCGTACCGAAAATCTTTGCCCGTCTTCTCTCGAGCCGCACCCTATCCCCGCCAGGCGGGACAAGTGGCCCCATCTCGACCCTCGGGTTCAAAGCAGGACTTCGATCACGGCCTTGGACTTGAGACCCTCCATGTACTCACCGAATCTCGCTTCAAGCCTCGGACGATACAAAGCTTCTCGAATTTCGTCCCGGACCTCGTCAAAGGGCCTGGGCTCGCCCGAGGTTATCTCCACCAACTCGATCACAGCCACGTTCTCTCCCACGTAAAAATGGTCCGATACCTGGCCGGGATTCATGGTCGAAAGAACATCCTTCCATTCCTGCCCTAGATCCTTCCAGGACACAGGACCCATGAGTCCGCCGTTGTCCGCCCCTGGACCCTGGGAATAGCGCTCGACCGCATCGACGAATTTCATGTCCCCGGCCCGCAGGACCCGAACCAGTTCCGCGGCCTTGGCCGGGCTGTCCAGAACGATAATTCGCAAAGTCACCATCTTTTCTTCGGAAAACTCTGCAGTGTGCCCATCGTAGTAGGCCTGCATCTCCTCCTCGGTGATGACCACCTTGCGCTGGACCATGAATCCGAGCAGACGGTGGTTGAGAATGTCCCGACGCATCTTGTTCTCGAACTGCTGCACGGTCATTCCCTGCAGGCGGAGCTGCTCCTCGAGCTCCTTGTCGGTCAGACCGTTCTTGCGCTTGAAGGACCGAACTTCGTTCTTGACTTCCGCATCGGTGATCTCAATGCCCAGCCGCTTGCCCTCGGCCGCCAGCAGACGGTCTTCGACCATGCTACCGAGAATCTTGGACTTGATCCCCAGGATGGCCTGTTTCTCCTCAGGGCCCAGGGACTGTCCCTGAAACCTCTGGATCAGCGGCTTGACCGTCTCGTTGAGCTCGTACAGAGTGATAATCTCGTCGTTGACCTTGGCCACGACCCGATCCACCACCTCGGCCCAAGCCGAAACGGATACGAAAAGGCCCCAGAGCAGAAAAAATGTGATGCGTGAAGCACACGATCTATTCATGTTCGAATCCTATAATTATCATTCGTTTCGATCCTGCAGCTCATCATTTTTTGGCCTATCCTCCCGGCCCATGCCGACTGTCAGGGTCTTGTTGACCACGATGGAGGAGTTCGCTAGCCGGGCGTCGAGCCAGTCATTGAAGGCCCGGTCCATCCTGTTTCCGACCACGGCCCTTTCGACCACCGCATAGGCCTGGGATAGCGGGGCCGATCCGGCCTCAATCCTTTTCGTCGGCATCAAAACCAGAAAATTATTCCTTTCGGCCATGACCGGCCCGGGCTTCCACTCAGCCAAGTCCTTGACCGCCTCGCTCCACTCGGGGACCAGCCGACCTAGGCTGAAGGTGGCCTTTTGGAAATCCAGTCCGGACAGCTCAGCCGCGGCCTTGTCGATGTCCTTGTACTTGGCCGCCAAGTTTGCTCCGGCCAAGGTCTCATCCCGATCGCTTCCCCGGATCATGACCAAAACGACCCGCTCGGGCAGGACAAAATCCTCAGAGTATCGGCGATAATACTCGCGAATCTCCTCGGGATCAATCCTGACCTCCGGTCTGAGGATTTCCTGCTGAAACCGTTCGGCTTCCAATCTGGTCCTGATGCCTTCCCGCCATTCGTCGAGATCGACGCATTCTTCGAGTAATGTCTGTTCGAAGAGTCCTTCTGGATAATCTGCCCGAATTTCGTTTTCAACAGACAAGATGTCGGAATCGGACACGGGCCTTCCTCGCCTGTCCAACTCCTGCCGGACCAGGGTCTGGACTATGAGCCCGGCCAGAATCCGACCGTAGTCGTCCTGAATCCGCTCCAGGGCCTGGACCGGATCTTCCCGATCGGTCAGCAAAAAATCATACGCAGACCTGAGCTGACGGAGGGTGATCGCGTCACCGTTGACAACGGCCACGACCCCCGGCTCCGGCTCGCGGGACTGGCAGGCAAACAGAAACGATCCCGCCGCGGCTAAAAGCGCCAAAACCATCGACCAGACACCCTCGAACACTCGCCTTTGACTCATCCTAGCCCCAGAACCTCGATCAGATCGTCCAGCAATGCCCCCGAACTCCTCAGACTTTGAACGATAGAAGCATTCTCCGGCATTGGCAATTCCAATTTGGCCGGAGGCAAAAGCCGTGCCTTGGGAGCTCGAGAGGAAATCCAGCCCAGGACCGCGACAGGATCGATGAAACCAACGTCCTCTGGCCAGGCCAGGACCATGCTCTTGGCCTGGATGTCGGCCTTGGACACCTTCAGGGTTTTCAGCCTGAGCTTGACATCCAGAACCTGGATGAATGCCTCGAAAGTCTCGGGAAGATGGCCAAAGCGGTCCTGCATTTCCTCCCGAACGGCCTCCAGATCCCGCCTTGTTCGGCAGGTGGTCAGCCTGCGGTAGACCAGAAGACGTTCCGCACCGTCCGGAACGTAGCTTTCCGGAAGATGGGCGCTGAACCCGATGCTCAGCTCCGGTTCGACCTCCTGAATCACCGGCTCCCCTCTCTGTCTTCGGATTTCCTCCTCCAACATCTCCAAAAACATGTCCAGGCCGATCTTGCCGATATGCCCGGACTGGACTTCCCCCAGAATGTTGCCGGCCCCCCGGATGCGCAGATCTTCCATGGCCACCTGGAAACCAGCCCCCAGGTAGTCCATGTCCAGGATGACCTGCATGCGTTTGCGGGCATTCTCTCCGAGTTCCTTGAGCCCGGGGATGACGAAATAGGCGTAGGCCTGCTCCCGGGACCGGCCCACCCTCCCCCTGAGCTGATATAGCTGCCCCAGTCCAAACATCTGGGCCTGATCCACGACCAGGGTATTGGCTCGGGGAAAATCGAGGCCGGACTCTATGATAGCCGTGCAGACCAGGATATCCAGCTCTCCGTGCCAAAACCTATGCATGGTCTCTTCAAGAGCCTGACTGGCCATCCGTCCATGGGCCATGCCCACCCTGGCCTGCGGGGCCAGTGAGCTGACAAAAATGGCCCGCTCCTCCAAACCCTCCACACGGTTGTAGACCCAGAATACCTGCCCGTTCCGGGCCAACTCCCGGGCCAGGGCCTCCCTGAGCAAATCCGGCTCTCTTTCGATCAGGGCCGTTTCCACCGGCTTTCTGTCCCTGGGAGGGGTTTCGATCACGCTCAGGCCCCTGATTCCCGACAGGGACAGCTGTAGAGTCCTCGGAATGGGCGTGGCGGTCAGGGTCAAAACATCGACCTGTTTCTTGAGCTTTTTGATCAATTCCTTGTGCTTGACCCCGAACCGCTGCTCCTCGTCAAGGACGAGGAGTCCCAGGTTCGGGAGCTTGACATCCTTGGAAAGGAGGCGGTGCGTCCCGATCAAGACGTCGACCTCTCCCCGGCCCGCGGACTGGACAATGAGTTTCTGCCTAGCCGCAGGAACGAATCTGGAGAGCATGGCCACACGTACGGAAAACCCATCCAGACGCTGCCGAAAATTCTGGTAGTGTTGTTCGGCAAGAACCGTGGTCGGACAGAGCAGGGCCACCTGCTTGCCATCGGAAACAGCCCGGAAGGTCGCTCGCAGGGCCACCTCGGTCTTGCCGAAGCCCACGTCACCGCAGATCAGCCGGTCCATGGGTTCGAGACGGTCCATGTCATGAAGAACGTCCCTAATGGCTGCCTCCTGATCCGGGGTCTCGTCGAAGCCGAACCCGGCCTCGAATTCACGGTATGTCTCCCCGAGCGCGCTATAGGTGTAGCCCTTGGCCACCTTGCGGTAGGCGTACATCTCCACAAGATCTCTGGCGATCAGTTCGATGGCCTTTCTGGCCTTGTCCCTGCTTCTGACCCAGCCAGTCCCCCCGAGACGGTCCAGGGAGACGGGGAATCCGTCCGGACCCTGATACCTCTGAACCAGGCCCATCCTGTCCACGGGCAGATAGAGGCGATCGTCCTGGGCGTACTGGAGCAAAAGATAGTCGTTGGCCGCCTGTCCGGTCTGGAGACGAACTAGTCCCTCGAAGCGGCCCAAGCCGTAGTCCCTGTGGACTAGGAGTTCGCCCGGCTCCAGTTCGTGGTGTCGCTCAAGGCCCTTGAAACCCTTTGGCGGAGCCGAGGCCTTGTCGATCTGGGGCTGGATCACATCCTCGGAGAGCACTCGGACTTGGTTCCACTCCAGCCGGAAGCCTCGACTCAAAGGGGAGATCAGGGCGAAGAGCCCCCGATCGGACGGTGAGTACCGCAACCGGAAATGCAGGTCTTCCTGCTCGGCCAGATGGAGAAATTTCTTCCGGGATTGCTCGCTTCGGAAGGCGATCACCGTCTGATTGGCTTCTTTCCCCCATGCCGAAAGGGCATCGACCAGGGTTCGCCAAGGCCGAGCCTTGGCCTCGGGCTTCCAAAACAAATCCGCGAAGCCGTTGATCTCCTGCTCGGGAAGGGCCAGCCCGGCCTGCTCCCGGCCCATGACCAGACTCTCGAAGACCAACTGGCTTCTGCCGGTCCAGGTTCCGCGGACCTCCCCCATGGTCATGACCACGGAGCGCTCCGGCCATCCCTGGTCTCGGGCCGTCTGTCTCCAGGCCAGCTCCTGTTCTTCAAGCCGGGACCGAAGTCCTTCGGTCTCGGCCAAAATGAAAGTCGCATCGGGATCAAGCCAGCGATCCAGCCCGGCCGTGCGCTCGTGATACAGCCCGGGGGGAATGGTTTCCCGGGCCCGCAAAAGTCGGTTCTCAAGATCGGCCAGGGCTTTTGGGCTCAAATCGCCAGAGCGTTTCAGGTTGGCCCACAGCCTTCGGGCTCCGGCCCCGAGACCGCCTGGGTTGGGAGTCACCGGCAAGATCACGGCCCGGTCGAGTTCCAGCTTTGATCGCTGACTGAGAGGCTCGAAAACCCGGATTCCCTCGATTTCGTTGCCAAAAAACTCGATCCGCACCGGATGCTCGTAGCCCGGGGTAAAGATGTCCAGCACCCCTCCCCGCAGGGCTGTCTCTCCGGTCCGGCTGACCATAGAGACCCGCTCGTAGCCCCAGTCGGTCAATGTCTCCAAAAGTTCCTCAGGATCGACTTCCCCTCCCCTGTCCACCTCCAAGCTGAAGACACTTAGGACTTCCGGCTCGGGCCATCGAGGAAAGAGGTTCTCCACCGGCAGAAGCACGACTCGAGCCCCTTGCCGGGAACCTAGAGCTGACAGGGCCTTCCACCGGGCGGCCCAGGCCTGCCGGTCGTTTCTGTCCGGGCTGTAGGCCGGAAAATCAACCACCAAACCGCTTTGCGACCGATCGTCAGTTCCAAAAAAGAGCTCCATCAAGGCGTGATAGAGGGGCAATGAGGCCGCTTTTTCCAAAAGAACGACCACGGAACGTCCGGCGTCCACCAGTAGCCTGGTGGCCAGACATTGGGAGGCCGGACCGGCCTTGTGGATTTGGAGGACGCCTCCTTCTACAGGCAGACGTTTCTTGAAGATATTATTCCAGGACATATACCGGAACTGCCGTCAAGACTGACGATCAAGGGAGGAAGGATGGCCGATGAACGAAGATTCCGCGCCGTCCAATGATGAAAAGCCGCCCCGGAAAGGAGCGGCTCCGACAGTTTTGGAACGGGAATCGGGTTCGATCCGCATCCTCGACTGAACATGAAACAATGGCCTCTCAAACCTGGCCCAGGACGTTCTGCTCCTCGTTGCTCAGCAGACGGTTGAGGTCGAGCAGAATCAGCAAACGATCCTCAAGCTTGCCGACGCCGCTTATGTACTCGGAATCGAGGCCCGAAACCACAGGCGGCGGGGGCTCCACGGTGTTGGCGGGGATCCTGAGGACCTCGGAGACCGAGTCCACAACAAATCCGACGATCATGCTATTGATCTCAATGACGATGATCCTCGTGTTCTTGTCATGGTCCTTGGACAATAGGCCGAACCGTTTTCGCAGATCGAGAATCGGAATGACCTTGCCCCGCAGATTGATCACTCCCTCCACAAATTCGGGAGCCCTGGGAACCTTGGTGATCTCAAGCATGCGGATGATCTCCTGGACTTTGAGAATCTCGACCCCAAACTCCTCCTCACCGATGCTGAAGGTGACCAACTGCAGCAGCTCGGCATCCTGTCGCTTCTTTTCTTCGTGCATCCTTGTCCTCCCGTCTTTGAAGGGCCCGTCGTTTCCGCTCATGGTGACGCGAAAAATATCTTAGGACGATTTCCGTCATGATATCAACTCGTAAAAACCGGACCCAACCCGAACCGTGAGCGAAAATTTAACTCAACATATTGATATAAAATAAAAAAATATCCAATTGCCTTCCTCCTTCGCTTCAAGCATAGTGCGAATGTCGCCAGTATACGGAGGATATGCATTACATGGCCCGACAGATCAAAGACATGGACCACGACCTTCTCGAAGAACAGCTCAAGATGCTCCGAAGAGAGCAACTTCTCGATTGCTGGGAAGATAGCCAGCATATGGCCATCTATCTTGACGACAGAGATATCCCCGACTCGCCCAACCCTATCCGCTACGAACAGGCCATTCTCTACGAATTGCAGCTCCGGTCTATCCAGGAACGAATCCTCTTGCCCGGGCCCAATACGTCGGAGCAAGTGGACCGGCCTCGCACCTGATCCTTCAGCGCAGCTCCCCTCCCCCGAGAGCCACGGCAATGGATTTCAGAAACGGGGCCTTGAGTATCCCCCGCTCTGTGACGATGGCTGAGATGAACGCGGCCGGTGTGACGTCGAAGGCCGGATTGAATGCCTCCACTCCGACTGGGGCTGTCGGCACGCCCATACAGCTCCTGACCTCGCCGATAGCTCTCTGCTCGATGTCGATACCGTCGCCCGTGGCCGTATTCGGGTCCAAGGTCGAGCAAGGTGCCGCCACGTAGAAAGGGATTCCATGATGCTGAGCCAGGATGGCCACCCCCATGGTCCCGATCTTGTTGGCCGTATCCCCGTTGGCCGCAATCCGGTCGGCTCCGACCACGACCTTGTGGATCAGGCCCTTGGACATGAGTGCCGAGCAGGCGTTGTCGCAGGCCACCCGGACCGGAATGCGGTCTTTGTCCAGTTCGTAGGCTGTCAGCCTGGCGCCCTGCAGCAACGGCCGGGTTTCGTTGGCCACTACCGTGATCTTTTTGCCCTTGGTTACGGCCGCCCGAATGACCCCCAGGGCCGTACCGTACCCCCCGGTGGCCAAGGCCCCGGCATTGCAGTGGGTCATGACCGTGTCCCCGTCGTCCAGCAACTCTGCCCCGTGCCACCCCATGGCCATGTTCGCCTCAATGTCCTCCTGGTGTAGGGCCAGAGCGGCTTGCGTCCAAACCGCGTACAATTCTTCGTGCTCCATGGCCCCGGTCCATAATCCCTTCAGCCGGTTCACCGCCCAGGCCAAATTGACGGCCGTGGGCCTGGCGTTCATCAGGTGGTCCAGCAAGGTGGGCAAAACGGCCCTCCATGTCTCTCCCACGGACCCGGAAGCCTCCCGAACCGCCAGACAGCATCCGTAGGCTGCGCTGACGCCTATGGCCGGGGCGCCGCGAACGACCATCTCCCGCATGGCCTGAACAAGTTCATCCACAGTCTTGCAAACCAAAGTCTTTTCATCGGCCGGCAGCAGGCGTTGGTCGAGAAAGTGGACCTCCCCCCTGTCCGGAAAAAACCGAATGTGCCCACCGTGTTCGTGCAGGAAGTGCTCGTCGGTCACGACCGCACCACCTTGGCTAGAATCTCGTTCAGGGCTTTGGGATCGGCCTTGCCCTGACTGGCCCTCATGGCCTGACCGACAAAGAAGCCCATCAATTTCTTGTCTCCGTTGCGCAATCGGACCAATTCCTCGGGATGCCGGTCGAGAATGTCCTGTACTAGTTCCTCCAAGGCTGAGACGTCAGAGACCTGGGTCAGCCCTTGTTTCTTCACATAGTCCTTCGGGTCCCCGCCCCGGTAAAACAGTTCACGAAGGACCTGCTTGCCGACGTTGCCGCTGACGACTTCCTCATCGACCAAGCCGACGAGGGTCGCCAAATCCCGGGGGTGCAGGCCGCATTCGCGCAGGCCGTCTCCACATTCGTTCAGAATTCGCATGAATTCCCCGGTTATCCAATTGGCAATTCTTTTGGGATCTCCTCCGGCCTCCACGGCATGCTCAAAATACTCGGCTAAGTCTCTGCCTGCGGCCAAAAATTCGGCGTCGTTTGAAGTCAGCCCCATGACGTTCTCGAAACGTTCCCGCTTCGCCCCTGGAAGTTCGGGCAAAGTGGCCCGGATGGCCTCGACCCATTCGGCTGGAACTTCCAAGGGCCGCAGATCCGGATCCGGAAAATAGCGGTAATCCTGGGCCTCCTCCTTGCCCCTCATGGATCTGGTCTCGTTGCGGACGGCGTCGTAGAGGCGAGTTTCCTGGACAACGGCCTCGCCATCTTCGAGGATCCCGCGGTGTCTTCGGATCTCCAGTTCCAGTGCCCTGTGGACGTTACGAAACGAATTCATGTTCTTGATCTCGGTTCTAACCCCGAGTTCGACCCGACCCTCTGGACGAAGCGAAACGTTGGCGTCGCAACGGAAGCTCCCCTCCTCCATGTTCCCGTCGCAAATGCCCAAGTAGAGGAGCACGGAGTGCAAGGCCTTGAGGTAGGCAACGGCCTCGTCAGGGCTGCGCATGTCCGGCTCGCTGACGATCTCGATCAAGGGCACTCCGGCCCGATTGAGATCGACATAGCTGGCGTTTTCTCCTGTCGAGTGCATGCTCTTGCCCGCGTCGTTCTCCAGATGAATCCTGGTCACCCCGACCAGCTTCCGCGACTCACCGCATCGGATGGCCACTCGGCCATGCTCGGCCAGGGGGAGTTCATATTGGGATATCTGGTAGCCCATGGGCAAGTCGGGATAGAAATAGTTCTTGCGGGCGAAGACCGAGATCGGATTGATCCGGCAACCGAGGGCCAATCCCATCTTGATGGCGTACTCCACGGCCGTTCGATTCAGAACCGGGAGGACTCCAGGCATCCCGGTACACACCGGGCAGGTGTTTCGATTGGCGTCTTCCCCAAAATCCGTCGGGCATCCGCACCATATCTTGGTCTTGGTCTTGAGCTGGGCGTGGACTTCAAGGCCAATCACCGTTTCGTATCGCATCACAGCGCCTCGCCGCCGGAGTCGGTCCTAGCCTGGGACTGAAGCTCTGGATTCAGTTTGGGATCGTTGTACATCTTGAACTGTCGAAAAATTCTGGGCCGCTTGAGACCCATAGCATAGTCCTCCACCAGGTCGGAAACGCTCCTGGCCAAATCGTCTCGCTGCCGCTTGAGAACTTCGACCTTGTCCCGACAATCCTGTCGGAAGGCATCGTTGACGTCGGGACGAGTGGCCTGCTCGATCATGTGGTAAATCTTCAGACTGAGGATGGACATCCGGTCCACTGCGGCTCCCAGGCTCTCGGTGTTGTATCGCGGACTTTGGTGGCCATCGGGCAAAGACGGAAGATGCTCCTGGATCATCTCGACCACGACCTGATCGACACGCTCCATGCAATCGTTCCGTTCCTGATTCAGGGCGTCGATACGCCGTTTGCATTCGGCAACGGCCGCATCACCGATGTCCGTTCTCCGGGCTCTGTCCTCGACATGCCAAAGCTGAAAATTGCGCCAATGCTCCTCGGCCACGGCTCGAAGCAAGGCATTCTCGAACTCGGGCATGGCCGTGCTCTCGTGCCACATGACCACCAGTTTTTCCTGGTCGCCCCAGGCCTGGGCCAACGTACGACTCAAATCCTCAATTACCCCCATCATTTCCAACCTCAATGTTTTTTTGCCAGAAGCAGATAAAGGGAACCCTTCTTGTTCATGTGCCCGGCCAGGATAGAAGCCACATGACCAGCCCCGAAGAACATATCGATATGCGCTCCCTTGATGGCCCCGCCCGTGTCCTGGGCGGCGACCAAGGTCGTCAAATGTCCAGCGGCCCCCTCTTCTGTCCCCTGCACGGGCAAAGGCACATCCAGTGCCATAACCGAACCCAAGGGCAAAAGTGTCGGGTCGGTGGCGACGCTGACAAAGGAGGTCAGGATCTGGCCCATGGCCCCGTAGGGCCCGTCGTCGTCCAAACGGAAAAAAACGTAACTCGGGTTGGCGGCCATCAACTCATGGGCCTCGGATGGATTTTCATGCAGGACCTTTCTGATCTTCTGCATACTGATCTCCTCGTCGGGCCCGATATGTCCCCCGGCCGCAAGCACTCGTCCCAACGCCACATACTGCCTTCCGTTTCTCCCGGCGTAAAGAATGTGCCGCGTAGTGCTGTCCGAGAACTTCAATCGCCCAGAGCCTTGGATATGCAGAAAAAAGACGTCGATCGGATCCCGTGCCCAGGCCAGCTCGAGGTCACGCCCGGCCAGTGCTCCCTGAATGTCGATCTCGCGACGGTCGAAGTAGGGGCGAATCCGGCCGTTTTCGACTCTGTAGACAAGGGTGTCCTTGTCCCAGCGTGGATGGAAGTCTCCCAGCCTCGCCACATGCAGGTCATCCGGCAAGCCAAAGAGCGGATATGCGTAGTCGCTGTCGGGTATTTTGGAGGCCTCGATTTCCGGCTCATAGTACCCTGTCACCAACAGAGGAGGACGCAACGCATGCCAGACGAACTCACTGGACAAAACATCGCCCTTGCCCTCGGCCAAGTCTGGACCCCTTTCCAGGAGTCTGTCCACGGTTTTAAGGAGATCGCCCCAGGAAACCTCAAGCCCATCTCCGATGAGGGCCGGGTCATCCTGACGACGGGTTGCCAGATACTTCCGGGATCGCTGAAGGGCTTCGGCATAGATCGACCATCCCCTTTGGCCCAATTCCTTCAGGAGCATGGCTGAAACCCGATCAATCTCGTTGGTCTCGGCGGGTTCGAATCTTGGTGACGCTGGCAGTAAGAGGGGTTCCCGATCCTGACATCCACCCAGGCAAAGCATACCCAGACCGACGACGATTAGGATCCATCTACTCCAGGGCATCCTCGCTCCAGGCGGGTGAATGCCCGAGCCCTCGCGAAAAGTCCGCGTGCAGTCCCGCATCGAAATATTTGCCGACCCCATATTCTTTGCGACGGAAAAAATTAACCGGGTCCGGGCCAATGATCTGCATTTCCGGATGTTCTTTTTGAACCGAGAGGGCGATACCCATTTCCTTGGTGCAACCGGTCGAATAAGTGGCGTCCTTGCCGGTCCAGACCGAAGGAACCTTTTCCCCCAAAAGTTCAAAGCTTTTTTCAATGTCCGAAACTGTCTGAAACCGCCAAACGTCAATGTACCCGCTGCGCTGGACCCGCTCCCACATGTACATCAGATCGTCACCATCCATGCCAGGGGCAAAATGTTCGGCTGGGTTGATGATCAGTGCCCCTTCAAGTTTCTTGCGTAAGTACTCGACAAAGACATTTAAGAGCTTGATCGCCATTTTTGTCTGCCCTGGAATGCTGCCGATAATTCCGCTATAGAAAACGACCATCTCTCCGGACAGACGCTTCTTGCGCATGGTCGCGATAATCGAATCGGCCATCAACATGATGTCTTTCTCGGAATACTTCCGGACCCGAGCGGACTTGGGCTTGACGACAACCTCGACACGGTCTCCGGCTCGGTAGAAAAAAAAGATGTCTCTCGTGAACTGATACGAATTGAGAAAAAGCCTTCGGTGATTGCGTTCCCCCTTGGCGATCACCACATCGCATTCCTTCCAGGCCCTGGCGAAGGTCAGACTCGTCCGATACAGATTCAATCGTTCTCGTGTCCCGTCGCCGATGGTCACGAAGCCGTGCGTATTGATGATGTTCAGCAGATCTTTTTTTGAGATGTCTTTTTTGTCCACTAGGTATGAGCTCTTGAAGATCTCCGAGAGAATCGGATCGCTCCCCAAATCCCACAAGCTTGTCGTGTCGAAATAGAAACCGCTCTTGAGGGCCAGAATGACCCGATGACCAAGCATGTTCAGAACTTTGACGATTTCAATGTCGAATACCAGCCCCCCTGCCCGGTCCGGCAAGAAAAGGATGTTCAGGCGTCCCCTAAGGTCTGGATCAAGGAGTGGGCGTAATTGGTCGCCGACCTCGCCCAATGAGGCGAAAAGACGATCACAGAGGATGATCAAGGGGGTGTCAAGGGTTTGGTCCTGCCAAATTTCGTTACACAGCGAAGCGCTCATCAACCTCTTGAGCTCGAGAAGATTCAGGCTCCAGCGCAAGCTGGAGATGCTTTCGCATGGCAGATCACGGCGGGGGCAAGCATTTATGAAGGCGCCAAACTCGTGCCCGTGTAGAAAATCGTAGGCTCTTCGATTCATTTCGCACTTTTGGGCGAAAAGTGGATCCTCGATGGCGCATTGGGATAGAAAAATGGTTATGAGTTGCTTGATCAGCCTTGATGGAATCAAAAAAGAAGTTTCCAACACTTGGTGGAACTTATGCCGAGACAAAGCAATAATTTTCTTTCTCGTATACGAGTCCTTGATATACGAACGAACCAGAAAAACATACTTTTTCCATTGAAGTTTATATTCACTGAGAAGAGCGTCTGATCTGTCGATATTCAAGAGGTTGAAAAGCATCCAGTCGGAGCACGGAGCGAAAAATCGATCCTCATCCAGATCGACCATGAACCGCAATTGTTCAGGAGAAGCGTTCTTTTCTGGTGAACTCGAATAGTCGATTCCATTCTCAGTCATGAAATAGAGAATCCATGCGTCAAGGTATGGATTCTTCCCAAAATACAGGTGTTCGATGGAATCGATATTGGGAAAGGATGGCATGGCCGGAGAATGGCTGCTACTGGATGCAGACCCGCAAGACTTCTTTCAGATCCGTGTCGCCTTTCAAAATCTTGTAGATGCCGTCTTGCTTCAGCGTGACCATTCCGGCCCCGATGGCTGCTTGGCGAACTTCTTCGGTTAAGGCCTGTTTCTTGATCATTTCGGTGATGGCCGTCGAGTTGACAAGCAATTCATGAAAGCCGACCCGACCTTTGTAACCAGATTGGTTGCATTCCGGGCATCCGTTCGGGCTGGCCTTGTACAATTCTTTGGTTTGATCGAACAAGGTCTGCACAACTTGGTGACGAATCGGCCCATACTCGCGGATGAGATTCTCCTTCTCATCATCGGCGACCTCGTACTGAACCTTGCAATTCTTGCATAGACGACGCCCCAAGCGCTGTGCCAGGACACCAAGAAGAGAGTCGGCGAAATGATGTGGATCAAGATCCATTTCCAGGAGTCTGGTGATGGTTTCGGGAGCGCTGTTGGTGTGCAGGGTAGAGAAGACGAGATGTCCGGTCAGGGATGCCTCAACGCCTGTAGTGACGGTTTCGTTGTCGCGCATTTCACCAACCATGATCACATCGGGGTCCGCTCTCAAGAAAGATCGTAGCACAGCGGCGAAGGACAGACCGATCTTGGCATTCACCTGGACCTGTCGGAGACCGTCTTGAGTGATCTCGATCGGATCCTCTGCAGTCCAGATCTTTCGTTCAGGAGTGTTGATTAACCCGAGGGCGGAGTGGAGGGTCGTGGTCTTGCCCGAACCGGTCGGTCCAACGACGAGAAGCAATCCGTATGGCTTCTGGACCAGGGCCTTGAAGACTTCGTAGTTGTACGGAGCGATGCCCAGCTGATTGAAATGCAGGGGCCCTCCTCCGTGTAGCAGGCGCATGACCACATCTTCGTTGCCATTGGCTGTGGGCAAAGTGGCCACTCGAAGCTCAAGTAATTCTTTGTTGGGCAAAAAATGTTTGATCTTACCGTCTTGAGGCATGCGCCTTTCGGCGATATCCAGATTCGCCTTGATTTTCAGCCTTGAAACGACCACCTTGCAGAACTTGTGAGGAAGTTTGGCGTACTCTTGACAAATTCCGTCGACGCGCAACCGGATCCGAGCCTTGGCATGAGCCGCCGATGGCTCGATATGAATGTCCGAGGCGTTCCGCCTCCACGCGTCGGTCAGCAGGCGCTCGACAAATTGAACTGCCTTGCTGTCTGATTGCAAGGCATCGTTGTTTGTTTCAAATTCTTCGACGCCGGAGTCCTCGCTGTCGACTTCCTCGATTATTTCCTTGATCTTGTCATGGCTGTAGGCCTCGGCATCAAAGAGGTGGTGGATGGCAGCGGTGATTTCTTCGGTTGAAGAAACCTTGAATACCAGCTCATTGCTGGAAAAAATTTTTCTGTACAAATCCTCGCGATTGATATCGTGAGGATCATCTGTGACGATAAAAATTTTCGATTTTTCCTTCTTAAAGGGAATAAATATATTCTGTAAAAGAAATTCCTTTTTCAAATCGCAGATCAAATTTCTATCAATTTCAAATTTATCAGGAACGATGGCTACATACTCACACCCGTAGTAGTCCGATATGGCCTGATAAATTTCTTTGAACGGAATCTTGTACTGATGTGAAAAAATTTCTATAAGCTTATACTGGGGATTGATTTGAACAAATTTTAGAAAATCTTGTTTTTCATTTGAGCCGATAAACCTCCCCACCAGATAGTCAGGCAATGTCAAACGATCGGTTCTGGACCGTATTGAAGCCAGACGCTGTTTGAAGTTATCAAAACGACCAGGTCGAAGAACATCCTGCATGGCCTTTGCAGCCATGAGATAATCGCCATCTAATTCATACAAACGGGCCAGATGGAACAGGAGACTGTCCTTGGCCGAGGACTTGGTGCAGGAGTCGATTTTGCCCTTGAAATACTCTATTCCCTCTTTGAAATTCTTCCGCTGAAAAAAAATATCGAAAATTTCTTTGGCGACAGCGTTGTTATCCGTTGACAAAATGATTTTGTCGAACTCGTTCAAGGCGTCTTTGTAAAGCTCCAAATTCTTGAAGGCTATGGCCTTGGTGAACACATCCTCTTCGGATACACTTTCTTGAGAGCTCACGCTCATCGCCGACGCCGGGGTTTCCTCCACAACGGCCAGCCTGTCCAAGAGATCTTTCAACTGCTTGATCTGAGATAATATACCTGGCTGGGTCTTGAATGGAGCAAGTTCCTTGATCAAGGAAACGTAAATTTTTTTCGCATCCTCATCAAGGCCCTGGCCAGCATACAAAGCTGCCTCTTCGAGCTTGGTGGAGAAATTGGTCTGATCCAGCATGCGATTGCTATCCCGCAAAAGCCAACAGCTTGACCTCGCCGACTCCGGTAATGTCAAGCATTATGGTTCCATCCTGTTCCCGCCGGACGCGTTCAGGCAGATAAATGGATTTCGTGTCTATGCTGGAGCAATTGACCAGAAGCCATTCATTGTTGGTGAATACCAAAAGATCAAACCTTCCAATATCTTCAGATGTCTTCACGAACCGAACGGTCAGTTCTCCCAGCTCCTTGTCAGACATGGAAGCTGCCGGTCCCTCGGCATTTTTGGACAGCTTCATGAGTGCAGACTTGACCTCACGGAGCTTGAAGGACTCACCATTCGATCGGCTCTTGAGATTCCCCACGGAAAACTTATATGTATTGCAAAGTTTTTCCGACTCAATCGCCAGCTTTGTTTTTCCGGCTTCAACCAGAACTACATACTCCGGATCAATAAACCCGTCAGCCTCGTACCTCTGATCATCCATTTCTAAGTCTTGATATTCAGTGCCGCCAGATACGGGTTCTCCCTTCGGAGCATCGAAAAGCATGTCACCAATGGAGTCGCTAATCAAATCACCGCTCAAGTCCAGTCCCTCGCCCACTTCGTCCGCATTCTTGGAAAGTGGCGGGGTAATGACCGACGATGTCGGGCTCACATGTTGCAAAATTTGCTCAAGAGTCTGCTCTATGCGCGACAGCCTTTGATCAATAATTGCGTTAAGTTGGGCTACGATCCCGGAGGAATCAATGGCGGGACCTTTTCCCCGGTCCAGCATCTTGGCCGATGAATCCTGCAGAGGAACTGATTTCAGAATGGCGGCTTTGAATGTCTTGTAATTTGTGACAGTAGTTTCAATAATTTTTCGTTTGTCTTCGTGACCACTGATCTTTCGGTATCGCTCAAAATTGCTGAATGTGCCCTTCAAAAGCTGAAATGTCTGCGGATGGGCGTTGTTTTGTTCGGCAAGGAAATAACTGCAAATATTGATGATAATCGTGTAGAAAATTTTGGCGTCTCTGGCACGTTCCTCTTCCATGCTCTTGGTCGCCAATTCAATTATGGAATTGATGTTTTCCTCGGAAAACTCCCACTCGAGACCGAGAATCAAACCGGCAAGATCTTCACGATCTTCCGGGACATCTAGATCGGACTCAACGAGAGAGAGCCCTTCCTCATTGCCATCTTCCGAGAAAAAATCATCGATGACCGAAAAAGCATTTTTCTCGAATTCCTTGATGTCGATTTTATTTTGCATCACAAAAAACCTTATTGTACGGCTACTGGGAAAAACCTTTGATATTCCCAGATTTCAAAAATTTATCTATCAACACATTATTGGTCTTCAATTTTTCATCGACTCTTTTCTTCTCTTTTGCATAATCACTTGGGCTGAGATGGCAAGCGTTGCATTGCACAGTTGGAGCATCTGACCTACTTTCAATTTCCTTGAGTCTCTTATGACATCCCCAGCAATTCATGTGATAAGCATTGGTCAACTCAACCTTATTTGTCCCATGACAGACAGAGCATTCATCGACAGGCATGCTCTCGTCCCAAATATTAACACCATTCTTATATACATGATGGCAGTGCTTGCACTCGATTTGATAATGATCCGCATGATAGTCGTGGGAGAAATAGACCCTATTTTTTTCAAGCCCACCAAATTCAGCAAATTTCGAGTCGTCGATAACCAAGAACTCTTCGGCCCAAGTGGTTTGCGGTATAACAAAAAAAAGCAAGAATACGAGGCAGTTGATCGGTCGAGGAAAAAATATTCTCATGAACTTCTCCTCCGTTGCAACCGTTGAACGGCCTTCTTGAGACTGGCCTGCATTCTTCGAAGGGCATCCGCCAGCTCACCGATTTCGTCTTTCCGCTTGATTCCAATGGGAGCGTTGAGGTCTCCGAGGGATATTTTTTCAGCCACCTTGGTCAACTCGGTAATGGGCCGTGCGATTCGAATCGCAAAGAGAAGGGCCAGCAGCAGAACAACCGCACCTGTGGCCAGTCCTCCGATATTGTATTGGATGAGAAACGATTCAATGGAGTTGTTAATTTTCTCCTTCATGCTCTCAACGGACCTCAAAACCTCCTCCGTGTCCATCTGGGCGACAATGTAGAGCCCGAGGCCTCCGATAGGGACTAAAGCGGCATAGTGTTTGCCTCCGTCAATGTACGCACTGACATTTCCCTTTCCGATCAAAAGCTGTTTAATGTCGCTACTCATCACATCCTGGCCGATAGTCTTGGGACTGGGATGCAGGAAATACGAATATGCGCCGTTGTTCTCACTGATCAGATACGTGTACCCGCTCTCGCCAAAGGCTTGGACGACAGCCGATGCGAAGTCGGGCCTAAACTGCAACTCGGCCTTGTCGCCGACTTCCAGGTGCTGAATCAACAGCTCGGAATTCTTTGCGATATCAGTGGCAATGCGATCAATCATCACTTCTGACTGTGATTTGAGCGCATTTTCTGAAAGCTCCAAAGCCTCGTCCGCAACCAGCTTGATGTGGTAGAAACCGGCTCCTCCGGCGATGACGAGAGGAATAATCGATATGACGACGAAAAGAAGAATGAATTTCAGCCTCAGCTTCATGCGGACCTCACTTTTTTCAAATTTTTCTGATGAATTGGGTCATCTTCTTTTGAAAGTCGACCTTGCTTGTTGAAGAACCGATTTCTCGTGATAAATTCTCAACCAAGATGAACAGATGGTTTTTTCCTGCCGTCTGGGGAGTGATCTTCAAAGCGTCCAGCTCATCGTCAATGACTGCCGAGGCGATGGGGCCAATATGGCGAGAAAGTTCGGCCTCCAGAGAATTCCAAAATTCTTCCGGAACGGGATTATCTTGAGAAACGCTCGCTTGGGGCTCGATTTTCTCAAATTTCAAAAGCCCCATTGAACCAATTTTTTTGGAAGCGGCAACAAATGCGGCGGGGTCCATCTTGAGTTTCAACACGACTTGCTCGGCGCTCGATGCATTCTGGGAAGCAACTACAATGTTCCACTCTGCCGAAGTCAGCTGTACATCTTTTTGTGTGGGCATCAACCGCACACGGACGGAGGAAAGTCCGATTTTTTCCTGCATGCCCCTATCTCCAGAATTTGATTTTATCGATGATCTTTCCACTTTCGGATAGGCACATATGGTCCACTTCGTCCAACAAGATCGAAGTTTCGGAATAGGACATCTCTCCGCCTACAACGACCACCATGAAGACATCCTTGACCTGCCGAAGGTGAACGTAATCGTTTTCGAAGCGCAGGGCCATGTTC
>RZZR01000026.1 GCA_009929795.1 Deltaproteobacteria bacterium
GTGTCTGAAGGATGCCTGAAAGCTCATTCAGTTGATTTTTCTCGTCAGTCTTGCACTTGTTGAGCAGATTTCTCATGACCAACGTAGCGTTGTCTTTCGTTCCGCCATAGAAGATGTCCACATCACCGTCGCCCAGTTGGATCGCCGCTCCCATAGAACGAATCATTTTCTACCTCCATAAAAGGTGTCGCATTCCGTTTGCCAGCATCCGAAATGAATCATGAGATTTTTCGTTCAACAAACCATCGACCGGATAATTATTCTGCGAATAGCCGAAGACCGGGGCATCGAACCTTACGGAAATCTGAGAAACTGCCTCAAATCGGGCGATTATTACCAAAACCTTTTCAACCTTTTCGGTCAGGCTGGCGTAATATTCGCGCAGAATGGTCAAGACCTCGTCACGGCCAAAGTGATCCGGAACCGGAGCTTTTTCGGACAGGGCCTTGCGGAGCTTGGTGCCGCTCAGGATGACGCGATCTTCCTTAGTGTGCGGGCAGGTCCTCATTGATGCCATGCCATCACACTTGAAGCAATAGAAGGTCCAGTCAATTTTCATAGGCTTGCACAGGAGGGCTTTGCCGGGTGTGGGGCAGGCTTCCTTAGCATAGGGAATCCGGTCGAAGATTTCCTGGGCCTCGAACAAACCATAGAAGTCGCCGACGCCAGCGTGGTCGCGGCCAATGAGCATGTTGTTGATGCCGTAATTCTGGCGGAAAGTTGCATGCAGCAAAGCCTCGCGAGGACCGGCGTAGCGCATGTCAAGTGGATATCCGGCATTGATGACGTTGTCCTTGACGAAGTAACCGTCGATGAGGGTCTGGATACACTTGATGCGCACTTCAGCCGGGATATCGCCCGGCTTCAGATTGCCAATGAGGGAGTGGATGACCACGCCGTCACAGACCTCGATGGCGATCTTGGCCAGGAACTCATGGGAACGGTGCATGGGGTTGCGAAGCTGCAGGGCGGCCACGTTGCTCCACCCACGCTTTTCCATCTCGGCCCGGATCTGGGCAGGGGTCTGGTAGACGCCCGGGAAACGCTCGGCGTAGTCCCCTTCGGACAACACCTTGACCGGGCCGGCCAAGTTGTACTTGCCTTGGGCCATGACCATTTTGACGCCGGGATGGTCATCAAGGGCGACCTTCCAGAACTTGTCGTCTGCAGAATCCTCACCAGTGCCCTTGAAAACTTTCTCGCATTCCCATTTCTTCTCGTCTTCGCTCAGGGAATACTTTTCCTCCACCTTCATGGTGGCATAAACAGTACCCTTTTTACCTACCAGAGCAATTTCATCGCCGACTTTGACAGCTTCATCGTTGGTATCGCATACCACGGGAACTGGCCAGAAGGTCCCGTCGGCCAGGGTGAATTTCTCGCAAACGCTCTTCCAGTCAGCCTTAGTCATGAATCCAGATAGTGGGCTGAACCCGCCGATGCCCATCATGATACAGTCGCCCTTGACGCGGTCGGAAATCACAACCTGCTTCAGACCGGCAGCCTTTTTCTTCTCATTTGCAAGAGCGGCGCCTTCAAGTAGGCAACAAACAAGTCCTTTTCCACCATGGGGTGCTACCAGAGCCATACGCAAAATCCTCCTTGATAGTTTGTTTTTATTTTCACAAGGTCAGGTCAGTCCCATTTGCAGGCAGAACCGACAATTGTCAACCACTTTTCGCTGAGTCTTGGACACTCCGAAAACTTAAGGATTTCCCAGAAATGTCGAGGTAAACACTATTGACTGTCCAGAAAAATAAAAAATCTGTAATTCCAAGCGATTAAAGAAAAACAGAAAACATGTTGCTCGGTCATTTGGTTTCATGTAAGCTGAAATGATTCAGCAAAAGGGAATCACTCGCACCAACATTTTTAACTTTACCCTTAATGCTCCTGATGGGCAACCCCTGATTCCATCCCACTTTCCCTAGGAATTTTGTCAATGAAAAACAGAAGAGCCAGTGTCCAGTCGTCGGACTCCATGGATATTTTTTCCGTCGAAACCCAGTTGCTGAACCTCATGGGCGTGCGTTCCAGGCTGTTCGCTAAAATCGCCATTGCCGACACGGTAGGATCCCCTGACAAAACCGATCGCGATCTGGAACAAAAACTTTGGGCGCTATGGAAGAAAGCATTTCAAGATAGTGGTCATGATCCGGCGACCTTGAAGAAATCCTTTCTTCTCCTCAACTCCATGGCCTACTCGCATGTCTCCCAAAGAAATCGAAACAGGCCTTTTTGCCTCTTCCCGAGGAATCGGGCTCTTTGCGCTGAAATCCAAGGGCCAACGAGCACAATCCAAAGCCAAGTGCTCTGTTTCATTTCCGCATTTCTCCCCGAACCATTCTCGTTTTCGTGCACTGTCAGCAGCTTTCTATTTGAAGAGATTAAAGCCCTAAACAAATGCGGTGCCGGACTGTCCTGGATCGATGCATCCGTACAGTCTCGGCCCATGGTCCGCGAGATGACCCTAGACGCAAACATCGTCTACGTCGGAAAATCAGCCCTGAATCTTTATCTGCTTCTCTGCCTTGGTCTCAAATCGCCGACCCTTCTAAAATTGACCTGCGACTCTGAGCTCAAAATTCAAGACTTCAAATTCCTACAGGAAATTCTTCCCCTTCTTGGTGCACGACTTGCGCCCCTTGAACCGCATGGAAATCTGCTCCCGGCCAAGCTAGAGGCCAGCGGCATTCTGCCTTCCCGGGTCGAACTGCCTGTCAATACACCGGTGGAATTTGCCACCGCACTCATCGCCTGCGGCCCGCTCTACGAAAAAGACTTGTCAATCCTGCTCCCTCCATCACTTGCCAACCATAGAGACATCATCCGAATCGTCGACGTAGTCGCCCGGTTCAGACCGGAAACGACCATCGACGGCGATACGATCTACCTTCGAGCCGCAGGGTTCTCCATGCCTTCCAGTCCAGTGATCCCGGACATGGATCCGGCTCTGGCGGGGCTCATGCTTGCCTTGCCCTATGTGGCAGGAGGGAATATCCGTCTTCAAGGTCATTGGCCTTCAGACCACCCTCTTGACGGGCCAACCCGGGAACTGCTCTTAGATTTCGGCCTCGCCCCAATCTTTCTCCCCGATGCGGTCTATTCTTCATGCGAGACCCGTCTCTATCCATCTCGACTCGACATAACAAATTTGACCGAAGAACTTCTTCCTCTGGCCACGGCTCTAGCTTTCGCTTCTGGAAAGAACACGACCATCGTCTGCAACACATCCCGAGACGACATCGGCCATTCGCGGGATTTTCTCCATCATGTCGGAGCCGAGTACCAAATTTCGACCCAGGGAATCCATGTCTCAGGGATTCGGCCGGGCAAGGCTGAGGTTTGGGCCAGCCCGTCTCCCGCATGGACCCTTGCCCTAAGCCTTGTGTCCTTCCAACAGCCTGGAGTCTGCCTTTCGAACCCGGGCATCATCTCCGAAGTCTGGCCATCGTTCTGGAACATTTTCACCAGCCTTCCCGAAGGACCTCCCCCTCATGCTCCGACCCAAATCCGCGAGGAAGCCAATGAACCCGAACCTGTTGCCGGAAGCGGAAAGCGACGAATCCGCATCTAGCCTCATCGAACGCCTGACGAACGAAATTCTGTTTTTCCAAAAGGATCTCGCATCCAAGAAACTCGAGATCTCGGATCTTCAAGCTCGTGAGGACGTCGCCAAAGGCATTTTTTTTCCTCAAGAGATTCATGCCCTCAAACAGGAATGTCTCCGGCTGGCGACTGAAGTGGAACTCCGCCAAAAACGCATACGACGCATCCAAATAGAAAACTGAAGCAGGTAATTACATGGCTAAAAACATCGTCCAAAAAATCATCTCCACGCACCTCATGTCCGGTACAATGCTTCCGGACCAAGACATCGCGCTCAAGATCGACCAGACCCTGACCCAGGACGCCACGGGAACCATGGCTTACCTCCAGTTCGAAGCCATGGGTGTAGACCGGGTCCGAACCGATTTGTCCGTAAGCTACGTCGATCACAACACCCTGCAGATGGGCTTCAGGAACTCGGATGATCACCGATTCCTGAAATCGGTGGCGACCAGATTTGGCATCGTCTTCTCCCCTCCGGGAACCGGTATTTGCCATCAACTGCATTTGGAGAACTTCGCCAAGCCAGGTACGACCCTCATCGGATCCGACAGCCATACGCCGACTGCTGGAGGTATCGGGGCCATGGCCATGGGCGCCGGAGGCCTGTCCGTGGCCATGGCCATGGCTGGCGAACCATATATCATTCCCATGCCCAAAATATTTCTGGTTCACCTTTCGGGCCGACTTCGTGGCCACGCCACAGCCAAGGACATCATTCTCACCCTTCTCGGACTATTGAGCGTCAAGGGAGGAGTGGGGATCGCCTTTGAGTACGGGGGCCCCGGAGTAGCCAATCTGAGTGTCCCGGAACGAGCAACCATCACCAACATGGGAGCTGAACTCGGAGCCACGACCTCTATTTTTCCCTCCGATGCCCGGACCAGGGACTTCCTGGCAGCCATGGGTCGAGAAAATGACTTTATGCCGATCGCTGCCGACAAAGAGTCCCAATACGACCGGATCATCGATTTGAACCTCGACGACATCGTTCCAATGGCCGCCTGTCCCCACATGCCGGACAAGGTCAAGCCCATTCGCGAACTGTCCGGCCTTGCCGTCCAGCAGGTCTGCGTGGGATCCTGCACCAATTCTTCCTATCTCGATCTCTGTCAGGTTGCCGCCATCCTCGAAAATCGCGCAATCAATCCAGGAACCGAGATGCTCATTGCTCCGGGTTCAAAACAAGTTTTGACCATGCTCCTGCGAGAAGGAAAGGTTGAGTCCCTGCTCGACGCCGGGGGTCGTCTGCTTGAATGCGCCTGCGGACCATGTATCGGTATGGGTGGGTCTCCCTCGTCCGGTGGAGTCAGTGTTCGGACCTTCAATCGCAACTTCGAAGGCCGAAGCGGGACCCAGGACGCCCAGGTCTTCCTAACAAGCCCTGTCACGGCAGCCCACTGTGCCCTAGACGGAATGTTCACCGATCCAGCCCACTGGAAACCCGAGCCGATCAGGGTCGATCTCCCTGCCCAGCCACCAAGCATCAGACACCATTTCGTCTTTCCCTTACAGGACGGAAATACGGCGGAAATTCTCCGAGGCCCCAACATTGCTCCCCTGCCAGACTTCGCTCCACTCCCGGAGATGCTTGAGGTTTCGGTGGCCATCCGCCTTGATGATGACATCACTACCGATCATATCCTGCCTGGCGGGGCCGAAGTCACAGCCCTGCGCTCCAATGTGCCGGCAATCAGCGTCCACGTATTCAGCCGAATCTCCCCAGGATTTGCCGATCGTTGCCGGGCCATGGGCCAATGCATCATTGTGGCTGGCCAAAACTACGGCCAGGGATCGAGTCGAGAGCATGCTGCCCTGGCCCCGAGATACCTTGGGGTCAAAGCCGTGCTTGCCAAGTCGTTCGCCCGAATCCACAAGGCCAACCTCATCAACTTCGGCATCATCCCCCTGACCTTCTCCGGCCCGAAAGACTTTGAAATAATCGAGCCCGGCGACCGCATCTCAATTTCAACGTCCGGGCTATCAGGGTCGACCAAGCTTCGGGCCGTGGTCGAAAATAAAGGCGAAATAACTGTAAACCACGATTTGACTGCCGAACAGTTGCAAACTATTCAGGCTGGTGGACTGCTCAACCAAATTCGGGACAAGGTCGCCTCAAGATAGCGGAGACTCGGTCCCGGCTCAGACGGCCCATGGCGGACACCTTTTTCCAAACGATTCACAACAGGATGTCGTAATCTCATGCTTGATATCATGCGCAAAAACGCCCAGAGTTGGGGCGTAAAGGTCATCTTCGGTCTCATCGTCGTGGTCTTTGTCTTCTGGGGAGTTGGCAGCTTTAACAGCACGACCAGCGCCATTCTGGCTACCGTCAACGACCGCCCCATCTACATCCAGGATTTCATTCTGGCCTATGAAAATACGATCCAGCAGATCCGGGAGGAGAATCCTGACCTCTCATCCGACGATCTCCGGGCCATGGGAGTCAAGAATCAGATCTTTGGTCGCTTGGTCGTAGGCGAACTCCTCTCGGAGGAGGCCGACCGTCTTGGCATAAGCGTCACTCCGGAAATCCTCCGGGAACAGGTCACCCGCATCCCGGCATTCCAGAACGAGAACCAAATGTTCGACCCCAATCGATATCGGATGGTTCTCCAGTCCCATCAGATGACTCCCAGACAGTTTGAGACCGAATTCGTCCAGGATCTCCGTCGTCAGCAGCTCCAGACATACTATTCTCTGCCAGCCATTGCCACAGAGGAAGAAGGCCGCCGGTTTTTCGAATATGCTCGGGAAAAGGCCAAAGTCGAGTATATCATCTTCAAGGCCGATGACTTTTCAGGGCTGGTCCATATCGGTCAAAACCAAACCGAAGTGTACTATCAGGAACACCTAGATCAGTTCATGCGTCCTGCCGAAGCCAGCTTTGACCTGGTCATGATCACTCCCGAATCCCTGGCTAGGCCCGACTTGATCTCGGACATGGAAGCCAAGGGCTACTACGAAGCCCATCAAAAAGATTTCGAGCAGGAAGAACAGGTCAAGGCCCGGCACATCCTCTGGAAACTCTCACCCGAGGCCACAGAGGACGAGGCCAAGACCGCAAGAAATGAAGCCGACAAGGTACGCAACGATTTTCTGAAGAATAACAAGGAGTTTGGAGAACTGGCCAAAATCCACTCCCAGGGACCAAGTGCCCCCAACGGTGGAGACCTTGGCTGGTTCGGCCGGGGCCAGATGGTCAAGAGCTTCGAAGACACGGCCTTTGGCCTTGAGCCTGGCCAAATCAGCGAGCCGGTTCGCACCGAATTCGGCTACCACTTGATCCTTGTCGAGGAAAAGAGGGCTGGCGGAATCCCTCCCTTCGACGAACTGGCCTCCACCATCCGGGTCAAGCTGGCCCACGAGGAGGCTGCAGGCAGACTCAACCAGGCACTGGACCAGGCACTGGAACTCATCCTGACCGGTTCATCCCTCAACGCCACGGCCGAGGCCGTCGATCTGCCAGTCGAACGGACTGGGTTCTTCCCTCAATCCGGACATCCCGAGGGAGCGCATCTTTCAAATGAGGCCAAGGCTAAGCTGTTCGCCCTGCAACTGGGAGAAACCACAGACTACCCGGTTCTCACCGACAACGGGTACATCCTGGCCCAGATGACCGGATACAATTCGCCCGAGCCTAGGCCTCTGTCCGAGGTCCAGGAAGAAATCGTCAGGACCTTGACCAGGGAGAAATCCCTTGAACGTGCCAGAGCTGAAGCCGAATCCGCCCTGCATACCATCCGTCAGGATCCCGGACAGCTCCCCGAAGACCTCGCGTCACGGGTGATAGTCAGCGAACCCTTTGGCCGCCGTGGCATGGTTCCCGGACTGGGCTTCAATCCCGACTTGGTCGAAGCGACCTTTACCGCCGTCCCCGGATATTGGCTGGACCAGGTCTTCGATCTCGGCGAGGGTACCGTCGTCGTTCGTTTGGCCGAACTTATTGCGGTCGACCCGGAAGAGTGGGTCCGAGAAAAAAACCGACTCTTCCCGGAGATGATAAATACCAAGAAGGAACAGTTCTTTTCGGCCATCATCGCCGATCTAAGATCTCGGGCTGACATCCGTATCCAGAATCCGAGAGTCCTCGAAGACTGATCCTTTTCGGCCCATCCACAAATCGAAACGGGTGCCGCCCCCCAATGGGACCGGCACCCGTTTTTTTGAAACACGAAAAATCGCTTCACTCGGCCGTTCGCAGACGGCTCCGGATCTCTTCCTCTCCATCTCGCAAAACTGATCTGAGCGTCTGAAGGTTCCTCTCGACGGCCAGTTCATACAGGTCAGCGTCAAAACCCCATCGCTGACGGAAATGATCCCGCATGAATCGGTCCACCCCACCCAGTTCTCCTTGGATCCGACGCTTCTTGATGTCCTGATAGAAACCTTCGGTTCGCCGAAGCAGGTCGATGTCCGACCCATAGCCGGGAAGTTGGGCCTCCTCAAATTCGCGGTAGAGGAGCAGGAGCTTCTCCAAATACATCCGATCAGCCATCTGGGCCAGGATGTCCGCCGTGCCGAGCATGGAACCGAAGAGACGGACCTTTTCGTCGCGGAAAAAATACTCGTCCATGGAACGATTGAGTATCGTGCAGGAGATCATGCTCGCACAGTCCTCGGCATCGTGCTCGGCGATTCCATGCCTTTCGAAATAGGACCGCATCAGGGCAATACTGCGCTCTTCGTGACCGACGGTGTATTTGGCCCCGGTGCCTTCAACGTCGTCTTCAGCCTGAATGAAGCCGGTATCGTGAAACAAAGAGGCTATGAGGGTCTTGGAAATGTCCGCCGGCTCGACCCTGTTTCCCCGGACATGATACCCGTGCATGAGTCGGATGGTGGCTAAAGCCACGGCACAGGTATGTTCATGGTCGTGATATTTTGTCGTACTCTGGCGATAGCCAGGATAATGCCCGGCAAAAAGCCGCTCGACATCCCAATAGACCCTCTCCACAAGCGACAAATCCATGCGGGCCATTTCCCTGGTCAGCAGGGCGATCTCATCAAAGACCTTGTCAGAACGCCCCATGGGAATCAAATCCTCCAACCATGGCAATTCCCGGGCGTCGCAGATTGTGGGCCGGTCCTCGACATTGAGCTGCCAAGGATCCAGAAACTCCCGGCCATATTGGACCGACACCCCTCGCCGAACAAAGATCTCGTAGAGGTCGGAATCTATCTTGCCATCCTTAACCAAACCTTTCATGACCTCCAAGGCATCCCTCAGGCTCATGGGTTCCTTGTATGGACGGTCCCTGGCGGTCAAGGCTTCGAAAATGTCGGCAATGGCGAGTATCCTAGACTGGATGCAGATTTGGCCGTTTCTCAGATGTCGGGGATAGCCTGTGCCGTCGAGCTTTTCATGGTGCTGTCCGGCGATTTCCGGAACCTTGGCAAACTTTTTTGGAAAAGTCAATTGATTCAAGACCTTTATGGTCGTTCTGGCATGCTCTTCGATCTTAATGCGCTCCCTTCCGGTCAGGGTTCCCCTTGGGACTGAGAGAAACTCTAACTCGCAATCGGTCAAAAAAGGCCTCTCGGCCCCGCCGAACCGATATCTTTGGCCCGCTATCCTCCGCAAACGTTTCAAAGCGACATCGCTCATCCGTTCCGATGGACGATTGCACTCCCTGATGAATTCCCGATCCTCATCCAATTGGGCAACTTCCTTGGCCAGGCGGCCGTCAATTTCTTCGGAGCCGTTCAAGAGGCGATCGTCCTGGGCATCCTTTTCCATCAAGGTTCGAATCAGGTCCAAGCGGAGATCTATGACCTCCATGCGGTCCTCGACCGAAGCCAGCTTGCAGGATTTGTCCAGGATATGCTCGGGGGTGACGATTTTACCGACGTCATGAAGCCAGGCGGCCAGAGTCAATTCCTCCAGCTCGTCCGGGGTGAAGCTCGTTTCGGCCAAGGGCCCGGTTCTTTCGTCCTGGATATGGGCGGCTATCATCCGGGTCAGTTCAACGACCCGTTTGATGTGTCCGGCCGTGTACGGTGATTTGGCGTCGATGGCCGCAGCAATGCTTCTGGTGAAGGAATGGAACAGCTCCGACAGGTCCTTGATCAGCTGGGTCTTGGTCAAAGCCACTGCCGCCAGTGATGCTAGAGATGCGGCCAGCTCCTCCAAATCCCGGCCAAAGGCCGTCACCCGGCCGGACTCCTGGTCGAAGGCATTGATGAGCTGCAGGACGCCGATGATGTCGCCCTCGTGGTTCTGCATGGGAATGACGAGCATCGATTGGGACCTGTATCCGGTCATTTCGTCATAGCGTTTGGGCCCGGAAAAATCGAAATCTTCGGCCTCGTACACGTCTCGGATGTTGATCCTGGTTTTCGAGTGGACAGCGTGGGCCGAGACATTGGAGTGATTGGGCTCGCCGCTGGCAAGATAGAGGGGAACGGACGGCAGGTCTGGCTTGAGGCCCGTGGCCCCTCCCATGCGGACTCCGAGGGAATGGTTTTGAAGAACGACGAAATCGAGAACCAGCCGATGTGGGTCAACGATATACAGGCTTCCGGCATCGGCTCTGGCCAAATGCCGGGCCTCCTGGACTATGAGCTCCAGAAGACGTTCGATATTGGACTCGCTCGACAGGGCGAGCCCCACTTCAACCATCCGTTTCAAGTTGGCCGCATGCTCGTCGGAATACATCCAGAAACTCCCTTTGCCGGCCAGCATCGATTCCGCATTGGGGGCCATCAGCCCTCCCTCGTTCAAGGTTTCTTCAAAGCAGGATCCAGTCGAGAACCGGCTTATGTCCCTGGCCTATGTCAAGAAGGGCCAAGCTGGGGCCCTCTCCGTACCGGGGTTCGGACATGGACCCCGGATTGAGAAGCCAAGTGCCGTTCTCGAGGCGACGCCAGTCCCTCTGGTGGGTGTGTCCGTAGAAGACGAAATCGTACCCAGGTCCCAAGGCCCCGGCAACGGTCTCTCCGACTATACTTCGTGGGCCCCATCCGTGTCCCACTCCGATCCGAAACCCCTCGCAGACCATGCTGGCCATGACCGGCAAATCCTCGGACGACGGATAGAAATCGCAATTTCCCCTGACCGTCATGAAACCCGGATGCCGAGCCAGAAAATGGTAGACATCCTCTCCGGTCATGTCTCCACAGTGCACGAGCATGTCCGCTTGGACCAAGTGGGCCTCGTAGACCTTCTCAAGATCCGGTGTCGCCTCGCACATGTGGGTGTCCGAGACGATGGCCAGTCTCATGTCATTGGCCCATGGGCAGCGGAGCACTGCCCAGGATGTATTTCAGATCTTCGTCGGTGAAATAGAACCCCAGCCCGCTAAAGAAAGATGCCTGACCGTCGTCGCTGATGAAATCGTCCATACCGGCGCTGAGATAGAAATTCTTCATGAAGTAGAGCTTCCCTCCACCCTTGAGGTGCGGCGGATGATCGTGCCGGAAATCAAAGGCCTCGACAAAGAATTGAAGCCGGTCGTCCCACAGGTAGTAATCGACACCGAAACCGCCCGAGGACTCGATGATACCTCCCCTCAGGACCACGTCGTCCCATCGTTTGGCAATCTGGGCCGAAAACTTGAGTTTGTCTTTGTTGAACTCGGTCTTCTCCTCCTCGTAGGTGTGCCATGCCCCGCCATCATCCCGATACTTGACCATTTTGGTCGTCTTCTCCCGTTTGCCGGAAGGATCGCTGATCAAGGACAGCATGTAATACTTGTCTTCGGCAGGCTGGAGTTTGAGGTTCAGATAACTCTTGAAGTCGCCGGTTCTGGACATGTATTCGGGGCTGAATTCGACCGAGGTCCGGAACTGGTCCTGCTTGGCTAGATACTTGTTGATCCCCTCCAGAGCCTTGTCCAGTTCCTCGGCCGTGGTGTCGTCGTTGATCAGGCGCCCGATGGTCCCTTTACCCTCGTCAATCTTGCGGGAGACGCTCTGAAGGGATGCCAGGGTCTCCTTGAGATCCTGGCCCATATCCTGGTCGGACACCAAGCGGCCCATAGGCCCTTCACCCTCGTGGAGCTTGCCCAGAAGAACATTCATATGCTTGAGGGTCACCTGGACCTCTGCAGAGGCCACCTCGAGATTCTTGACAATCTTGTCCACCCCGTCCTTGTTGGCCCCGGACACCTGCTTCAGGTCGGCCGAAAAATCGCGGAGGTTGCCCACGATCTGACCCACGGCATCCATGTTGGACTGGACTAGGCCGTTCAGGCCCACGGCCATATCCCGCATATTTTGGATCATGATCCGAAGATCCTGCTCCCCCTGCTCTCCTCCGAGGACGTTGGACACGCTTCGGGCCACGAGCCCCACGTCGTCGGCTATCTGCCCCACTTTCTGAAGAACGTCCTCTAGGCTGGGTGGAGTCTCGGAACGGGCGATGGTGCCGCCTTGGGTCAGGACCGGATGGCTGCTGGAGCCCGGCACGATTTCCACGAATTTGTCGCCAAGCACTCCCCGTGTGCGGACTGCTACCTGGGCATCGGCGTGAATGACCACTCCGGGCTTGACGGCCATGATTACCTTGGCCCTGTTGCCCTCCAGGCCGATGGTTTTGACCAGACCGACGTCGATACCGGCGATTTCCACCGGGGAATTCTCCTTCAAACCCGAGACGTTGTCGAAGTAGGCAGCCACGTCGTACATGTCCCTGGTGGTCACCTTGCCCTTGCTGACCTGGGTGGTCATGTAGGTCAGGCCGACCAAAGCCGCGAAGACGAAGAGACCGACCTTGATTTCAGTTCCCGCACTAGCCATCGATGCTCCTTGTTCATGCCGGGGGGCTATTTGATCAGCCCATCCCGATAGGGCCTTGCAGCGACCCGGAGATGAATTGCCTCACGACCGGGTCCTCGTTGTTTCTGATTTCCTCCGGGGTCCCCTGAGCGATGATGGTCCCCTCATAGAGCATGAAAATGTTGTCGGCCGTGGTCATGGTCGCCTGGATGTCGTGGCTGATGACCACGCAAGTGGCCCCGAACTGGGCCCTGGTCTGGACGATCAAGTCGCTGATGGCCGCCGACATGATCGGATCGAGCCCTGACGTAGGCTCGTCGAAGAGGACGATCTCGGGATCCAGGGCCATGGCTCTGGCCAAACCCACCCTCTTGCGCATCCCACCCGAAAGCTCCGATGGCATTTTGTAGCCCATGCCCTTGAGTCCGACATCAGTCAGCTTGGCCTCGACCCGCTCCCGGATTTCCCTAGACGACAAGCGGGTGTGCTCGCGCATGGGAAAGGCCACGTTTTCGGCCACGCTCAAGGAGTCGAACAATGCCCCTTCCTGGAAAAGCATCCCGAACTTCTTTCGGACCCCAGCCAGCTGCCGGTCCCTCATGGCCGCGATGTCCGTGCCGTCGACGATCACCTGTCCCCTGTCCGGCCGGATCAGGCCGATGACGTGTTTCAGAAGGACGCTCTTGCCACCGCCGCTTCGGCCTATGATCACGTTTACCCGGTCCCGGGGCAGGCTAAGATCGATTCCCTTGAGGACCTTCTGGGACCCGAAGGCCTTGTGGACGTCGCGAAGTTCGATGATGGCTTCCATTCGGTCCGCCTTCAAAACATGAGGGCTGTGAGCACGTAATCGCTCATAAGGATGAGGACTGAAGACAGAACCACTGATTGCGTCGTGGCCCGGCCGACTCCTTCGGCCCCGCCTCGGGTATAGAAGCCCTTGAAACACCCAACCAAGGTCAGAATAAAGCCGAAGCACGCAGCCTTGATCAAACCGTTGTACACGTCGTCCAGCCCTACGTATTCATAGATCTTGTTCATAAACAGGCCCCCGTGGATTCCCAGGAGCTTGACGCCCACCAAGTAGCCGCCGGCGATGCCCACGATATCGCTGATGGCGCACAGCAACGGAAGCATGATTACTCCGGCCACGACCCGGGGCACCACTAGGTACTGGACCGGGTTGATGGCCATGACTGTCAGGGCATCGACCTGTTCCGTGACGCGCATGGTCCCTATCTCGGCGGCGATGGCCGACCCGGCCCGACCGGTGACCATGAGCGCGGTGATGACCGGACCGAGTTCCCTGGTCATGGACAGGGCCACCGTAGCCCCCACCAGGGTCTCGGCAGAAAACATGCGGAAGGCGTAGTAAGTCTGCAGGGCCAGGACCATGCCCGTGAATAGCCCGGTCAGGACGACCACGAACAGGGAACTGACCCCGATGAAGTCCATCTGCTTGAACAGGAGGCGGATTCTGTACGGCGGAAGAAAGAGAAGGCTCAAGGCCTCCAGAAAGAGGACAGCGATCCGACCCGCCTCAATCGTCGATGTGATGGCGCCACGGCCCAAAAAGGTGAACATGCGGAACATGCGAGCTCGGGGATTCTCCGTCTGGAAGTCCTGGGGCCGGGAAGAGGCCTTCCTGGCCCTATCCCATCATCACTTTGTTGTAAACGTGAACACTCCGTCCCAAGATTCCGGAGGGTTGGCCAGAAGGTGGTCCAAACGTTCGAGATACAGACGGACGACCGTGTCTCCGGGATGTTCGTTGCCAATTTCCCTGAAGATGGACTGAGCCTTCTGGAACTCCCCTTTCCGGTAGTCCGCCACCCCCTCCTCGTATCTATCCACATAGCCCAGAGGGCAGGGCGAATCGGCGGGAGCCAGCAATTCGAAGATCTCCACCGGCTGGTCCTTGCCCTTGACTTTAACCAGATCGAGGCTTCTGATCCGATATTTGTCTTGGATACTGCGTCTGGTGAATTCACTAACAATGACATTCGTCCCGTAGACCTTGTTCAGGCCCTCCAGGCGCGACCCGAGATTCACGTGGTCGCCCATGACCGTGTAGTCGAACCGGTTCTGGGATCCCATGTTTCCGGCCACCATGCTCCCTGTGTTGATGCCCACACCAATGTCCAGGCAAGGCCATCCCGCCGGCTTCCAGATCTCGTTGAGCTCCTTGAGCCGGGCCATCATTTCGAGGGCCGTCCGGCAAGCCATCTCGGCGTGTTCAGGGTAATGCTTTGGAGCCCCGTACACGGCCATGACCGCGTCGCCCATGTACTTATCCAGAAGCCCCCGGTTATGCATGACGATGTCTGTCATCTCGGTAAGATATTCGTTCAAGAGCTTGACCAGATCGTCTGGCGACAGACCCTCGGAAATGGTCGTGAACCCCCTGATGTCCGAAAAAAGTACTGTCAGTTCGAGCTTGACCCCGCCCAAACGCAGTTTTTCCGGATCGCTGACCACATCCTCGACCACGTGGGGATCGAGATACTTGCTGAAGGCCTGACGGATGGCCCGCTTCTGCCGGTCCGCAAACATGAAGCGGTAGACGGTCAGAATCAGATAGGATCCGGTCAAAGCCAACAGGGGATATACGAGGTTCAGCCAGAACAGACGAGTCTCGAACAGATAGAGATTGGCTAAGACGAACCCGCCGCCGGTGACGAGAACCCCGAGGATGCTCCAGGCCGCCTTGAGTCTCCAGAGAAATATTCCACAGACAAGGCAGAGAACCCAGAGAGCCGCGATATCGAACATCGGGGCCCAGCTTGGCCGGAGCATGAAGTCACCCCGGAGCATATTGTCTAGAGCCGTGGCCTGGATCTCGATTCCAGGATAGGCCACACCGAACGGCGTCACCCGGAGGTCGAACACGGCCGGAGCCGTGACCCCCACAAGCAGATAGCGTCCCCGCAGCAGGTCGGGGTTGGCCTCTCCCCGAAGGATCTTCCAGGCTGGCACATGGGGAATGGTTTTCTCCGGCCCCCGGTAGTGAAGGATCATTTGGCCGTGTTCGTCCGTTGGCACGCTCAGCTTCCCGAGCCCGGACCGGACCACGCCGAAAGAGGCCACCTCCAAGGCTGGCATGGCCTTGGGGTCCGTCAAGGCCGCCAGGGCCGCGGCCAGAGGCAGATAATTCTCGTTCCCGTGGCCGATGGCCAGGGGATAGCGGCGGATGGTTCCGTCCCGGTCGGGGATGATATTGAAGTAGGCTTGACTGTAGGCAACTTCGGCCAACGGCCTAATGTTGGTCCTGGCCTTGGTGGCCCTGGGGATGGGCAGAACTTCCGGCGGCTGGCCGCCTCCGACCACCTTGACGGCCGGGTATCTCTCGGCCCGGTCCAGGGTGTGCTCGCCTGGCGCCAAGTCTTGAGAAAGATTGAAATAGTACCCGAGGATCTGGGGATCTCGGCTGCTGGCCAAAGCTTCAGCCAAGGCCAGATCGGGGCTGCTGTTTTGAAGCCGTTCCTTGATGTACGGCAACAGGTTGGGGTTGGGGAGCAGGCCCAGAGTTTGGGCGTTCTGAGCCAGCCGCAGAAGTTCGGCCTGGGCAGGATTATCCTCGGGATCGAAGAAGCTGATATCATAGCCCACCCCAAGAGGATCGTAGGAGTCGAGCCGCTTGACTAGGTCGGCCATGAGAGACCTGGTCCATGGCCAGCGACCGATCTCCTCCAGGCTTCTTTCGTCGATGGCCACGATGGACACCAGTTCGGAGGTCGGTATCGGGCCCCTGGCCCGCAGCCGAAGGTCATAGGTCTTGAGTTCGAGCAGGTCGAGAAAATCCGGAGAGCTCAGGTACAGGACGGTACAGGTCACGGCCGTGAAAAGGGCCAGGGCCAAGGGCCACGCTCGTTCCCGAACCGGTTTTTTCATGACCGTTTTTCTCCTTTGACTGACGCCCTGGTTTCGGTAGAATGTCAGTCAGATTGTTGCCCCGATTCGAGGCTGGACATATCCGCCGAAGACATTCGCGCTTCGTGAATTCACTCTTAGACCGGAGGATCGTTCCATGTACTCCATCGTCTCCCTGCTCGAGGAGGCCGCCGAGGACATTCGTCGGTTTGAAGCCCAGGCCGTCCAGGCCTTAGACAATGAGACCGAAGGCAAGTCAGTCCACGACCACTGGCTGCGACGCAAGGCCAAACTCTTGCGGGACCTGCCGGAACGGGCCTCTTCACTGGTTGACGCCCTGCCCGAAAAACTCGTCGACTTGGTCATGGATCGCCTGAACACATTCTCCTTCAACGCGGCCAACAGTCTCAGAATCGGCAGCCCCTTCTACATGTCGGCCCTACTCTACCCAGACAATCATCGCCAAGGCCAGCCCAACGACCTTGAACTGCTCGTGACCGACATTGTTCGTGAACTGGAACGACGATTTTAGACCGTCACCTTTTCTGCGATCCGACCGTAGGCGGCAAAGGCCAGTCTTCCGCCCACAGCCCCCCCCACAGCCTGAATCAGGTTAGGAACCACCTCAGCGACGGCCCCTTGGATGCCGATACTGGGCATGAAAACCTCTCCGACAAAATATACTGAAATCATAGCCAAGCCGCCGGCTCCCAGGAGAGCGGCCTGCATGGCCGGGGCCCGATTGACGGCCAGAGCCGCCATCATGCCTTCAAATCCTTTGGCCACCAGGGTCAGAGGAGCGAACAATGCCCATCCGCCCAGAACATCGGCTAGGGCCGAGCCCACCCCTCCGGCAATGAAGGCCTTCCAAAAACCCGTTCCGGGACTCATCCGACCCAGAAGCAGACCGGCAAAAACCACAGCGATGTCCCCGACGTTGAAATATCCCCTGCTCGGCAGGGGGACACGTACGAAAAAGGTCACCAGACAAACGACCACCACCAGGGTGATCAAAACGATTTTTTCCTTGCGCATTGTCATTCCTCCTTCCGGTCTCCGCCTAGATGCCTAACCCGATTCTCGAGAACTAGGGCGGTCTGTTCTGTTTCATTGAGTACATGAAGAAACAGGGCCAAAACCAGTGCCCCGTATCGCTTAAATATCCGCTTCCATCCCGGCATGGCCCGAAACCCGGGGGACCATTCCAAAATCCGCCTGAGTCTGGTTAGAGAAGTCCCGCTCTCCTCCATCGTGGCCCTGAACACGATGATGTCTCTTTTCCAGTCTCCGGGCAAGGGCAGACCCAATATATCCCGATAACTAATGTAGGAAAGACCGAGGGCCAAGACCAGCAAAGAATTCGGGAAAAGCACGACCTTGAGGGCCGAATCCCGGATCCAGTCGGACCGCCCGAACACGACAAAATACTGAAAAATCCCTCCAATTGCTAGCATGGTGAGCACGAAAGGGGTCACGAGCTTAAGCACGGCAACGGTCTCCGCCCACGAGAACCGGTTTCGATGCCAAAAGAGCAAGATAGCGAGCAGACCCGCCTGCACGACAAAGGAATCGTGCCAAGGCCCCCAGATCATCCAAAGCAGGCCTGTCAGCATGGTCGCAAGGATTCCAGATATTCTGATCAGGGCCACAGCGGTCCCCAATCGACGCGAACCTCACCTCGCCTTCCGTCAAGGGGAGTGAGGCCAAGCTCGCCCCCCCGTTTGAAACGCCCGGAAGCAGCCCGGAGCAGTGGCTCCCGGCCTCCGTGCGAAACCGCCAGCATAGCGTCGATTCCCGGGCAGGCCTGCACCAGTGGATCGACTGGACCGAGCTTGTCGTACTCGTCAAGGACCAGAACCCGGATCCCGGGACAGGCCTCGACCCAGTTTCGACAGATCTCGGTCTCGCCGCCACCGGTTCGTCCCCTGACTGCCAGCTCGGCCATCATGGCGTACTTCTGCAGACTGAAATCCTGGACGACATAGGCGAATACGACCTTACTGGCGGACAAGCCGGGAAGAAGCAGTTTCTCAATGAGGCTCGTTTTCCCGGCCCCGTTCGGCCCGGCCAGGAGGGTGAACGTCCCCTCGCTCAAGACTGGAACCCGCTCCTCCACGACCAGATCAAGGCCGTGTGCCATGTGGTGTCGACCAGGCTCAAGGACGAACAGATCCGCCACAAAACCGCTCCGCTCGACCGTTCCTGAATATAAACGTTTCCAATTCCGGCCTTCTGTCCAAGGCACGGGTCAACCGCTCGCGCCGCTCTGCCGACAGGGACTCGACCACATTGCGCAAGAGCAAACGAAGACCCCGTATCCGGTTGACTTCCGCCGCAGCCATGACCAGCAGACAGGCTAGAAGGGCCCGCTCGCCGCCCGAATACCTGTGCAGGGAGCGGTCTGGGTCGACCTCAAGGCCCATGGCCTGAGCCTCGCCAAGGGCCAGGCTCAAGGTCCGATCAGCTTCGTCCTCGGAAAAAATCCAGGCCTCGTCCCGCAGACATCCGGAAACGAACAACCGATCGTAGTCGATGACCACATGGTCGTCTCCGCAACAGCTCAGGACATCCGTGCACGCTGACATGACCGCCTCTGACGGATGGGTTCGGGATCAAGACCCATCGCCGCCCCTTTCCAAGTCTGGGCTTTTGGTGAAGATTTTGATCGTGTTCGTCACCGCATGATCCTGCCCGTGGGCCGGTTCTCCGCTGGTGATGACCACCGGAACCTCCGAAGAAAGTTCATCCTGCCCGTCGACGAATGCTTCCACTCGCTGCACATGGCTGGTGATGGACATGTCCGGAACCCGTGGTCTGACTCCCCAAAAAAAATTCATCTGCCGAACGACTTCCGGTCTGGGCGAAAGGGCGTAGATGTCCTGGGCCGGTCTTCGACTCGACAGGAGCCTAGCCGTGGAACCCGAGACCGAATGGCAGACTATGGCCGTACTTTCCAGGTTGTCGGCCATCAATGCCGCAGCATAGGCCAAATACTTGGCGGGGTTCTTCTCCTGCTTCGGCCTGTACGGCCCCTGAACCCGTTCCAGGAAATACGCCTCGGACTGCTTCGCGATTTCGTGGATGAATCGGACCGCCTCCACGGGATACGCCCCAATGGCCGTCTCCTCGGAGAGCATGACACAGTCGGCCCCGTCCAGGATCGCGTTGGCCACGTCTGTTGTTTCGGCCCGGGTCGGAAGGGGATTTTTGACCATGGACAGAAGCATCTGGGTGGCCACGATGGATGCCTTTTGTCCATGCCGACAGGCCCGAATAATTTTTTTCTGAATGATCGGCAGTGAGGCTATGGGGCACTCAAGGCCGAGATCCCCTCTGGCGACCATGACCGCGTCGGAGAGATCGACAATCTCCTCCAGAATGTCGTAGGCGTTTTTCCGTTCAAGTTTGGCCACCACTGGAATCCAAATTCCATGACGTTTGATCTCGTTACGGACATCGACGATGTCGGAAGCGCTCTGAACGAAAGACACGGCCACGGCGTCAACCCCGATGTCCAGGGCCTCGTGGAGATCTTTTCGGTCTTTGGCTGTCAGGGCCGGCATCGGATGATACTTTCCCGGAAAGGCGATGCCTTTGTGGGAGGTCAAAATGCCCCCGTTCTGGGCCTCCATGAGGTAAAGCCTGTCCTTGTCGATGACCCGCGTGACCACGAACGACAGCATGCCGTCGCTCAAGGACACGGGCATGCCGACTTCCAGGCCCTTGAGGAGTTCCGGGTAGGCGAGCCCGACGAAGGGCCCTTCGTCGGCCCGGGATCGGAGTTCCTCGAGGCCGAGCACGGCTGTCGTGCCCTTGTTGATGGTCAGGGGGGAGCCCGCTACCTCTTCAATACGGATTTTCGGACCGCACAGGTCGGCCATGACCGTCAGGGGCTTGCCGATCTCGCCTTCGATCCTGCGGATCGAGTTCACAACAGGCTCGAAATAGGCGGCCTCGGCATGGGAAAAATTGAGTCTGAATATCCTGACCCCGTATTTGACCATGTCGTTCATGATGCCGTATTCCATCGAAGCCGGTCCCAAAGTGGCCACGATTTTGGTGCGCATGTCGCCCCCTTGTATACAAGTTGCTCCGGTGAAAACCGAAGAAATGATGCTACATTCCCCTTTCTTCGTTCGCAACCACGAGATGCGGTCTGCTCCCGACCCCAAAATGTCTCCCCGTCTGTTCGTCGGACTGCCGATCTCGGATTCGGTCCGAATACACTACGCCGAAATTCTCGACCGCCATGGGCTTCGGTCATTGCCCGGCCTATCTTGGGTTTTGCCAAGAAATCTGCATCTGACCCTTGATTTCATCGGACGGACTCCTGCAGCCCTGGTTCCGGATCTGGTCAAAGCCATAGCCGACTCCATTCCCCCCGCCTTTGAGATCGATTTCCAAGACTTCGGTTTCTTTCCAGATCAAATCCGGCCCAGAGTCTTCTGGGCCGTGGTGCAGAATGGTCGGACCGAACTACAGATCTGGGCCAAAAACTTGACCTCCATGATCGACGGACTTCTGCATCGTCAAAGGCCTGATCCCGCCTTCATCCCTCACCTCACCCTGGCCCGAATCAAAGATAGGCGGATCAGAACATCTTCGTTCCTTCCACACTTCTCAAACGCCAGGTTCGGAAAATTCCAGACCGACAGGGTCGTCCTCTACCGCAGCGAACTGGGTTCTGGGCCGCCGACCTACACAAATCTTTTCGAAGCCCGACTCTCGGGAGCAGATTCGACCTGATTGAAAAATTGCCCCCACAATGAGGCTTATCAAAAAAAAAGGCCTCCGGCCTTGTCGAAGTACAAAGCCGGAGGCCTTAGATCATTCTAGAACCATGTCTTCAGTTGCCCATCATGTTGGGGTGGTGGAAGTCGCCTTCCATGTTTTCAACATGACAGATGGCGCAGTTTCCATTGGCTCCGATGACCCCATTCACGCCCTGGTACTGCAGGGGTTGGATGGCATCCAGGTCCGGATGAAAGGAGTTCTCGGCCGGGTACTCGGCGTGGGTCGAGCCGTGGCAGGACTCGCACATCATCCCGGCATTGTCGGCTCTCAGCCTGTAGAGGCCGGAAGGGCCACGGACCCAGTCGTTGAAGGCCGAAACCTTCCGGCTGGCCGGGGGCGCAAAGTCAACATGGCAGGTCAGGCAGTCGGGCTGATCATTCCAGGGGGTACGGGGACTGATCTCCTCGACCGTGGCCACCAGACGAGGACGGATGCCCCGCATGAGCCGCTCGGCCTTGGGCTTGCCCGCGGCCTGTTCGCCTTTGAGCAGGGTCAGGGCGTGGTCTTCCAGGGTGCCGTGGCAATTGGTGCAAGTCAGGCCGACCTGACTGGCGTGCACGCCCCGGGCGCAATAGGTGAAGCTGGTCGGGCCGGTGGGGTGGCAGGAATGGCAGGGTTCCGGCCCTGGCCGATCGGACAGATAGTGGACATGGAACCCGTGGATGGCCGCGGGCAGGTTCAGCAGTTCCGGATTGCCGGCCGCGTTGAGCAGGGGGTCCGGATGGCAGCTCTGGCAGAGTACCGGGCGGCCCTGGTTGGCCTCGGCCAGCAGGGTGGTCTTGTGACGGCGATCGTGAACGACCAGAACGTCCGAGGCGGTTTCGGCGGAGATGCCTGTTACCCCCGAACGTCGCCAAGTCCCGCCGTGGCAGTTGTGGCAGCCGATTTCCGTAGAGACCGGGGCCACGACCCTGGTCGTGGCCAGAGTCTGTCCGGTGGCCCCATCCCTGGCCTCGATGGTGAAAATTGGATAGGGATTCAAAGAGCCATCGTCGGCATAGGGCAGGACCGGAATGCCGTCGGCCACAAAGGTCCGCAGCTTCTCGTTCAGGGTCATGGTTCCGGACAGGCCAAGGCCCTTGGCGCTGACATTGAGGGGCAGTTCCTTGCCGACCAGGGATTTGGCGTACTTCCAGAATTCGACCTGGGAGGCCGGGTCCACCGAACCGGGCGGCGGGGTGAAGACTAGCTCGACGCCGTCGGTGACGAGCTCGGCCTTGACGCCACGCCGTACGAGCTGGGCGTAAAGGGTGCTGCCCGGAGGCAGAAGAGACCAGTAGGGATCGCAGTCGGAAATGCATTTTTCGCCCAGAGTGCACCAGGCCAGGAGTACGTATTCGTCCACGTCTGGATCAAAGGGCGGTATGTCCACCTGGGCCGTTCGTTCCGGCCGGGCAACGGGCTCGGGAACCGATTTGCCATTCACCTCGTGAACCAAGAATCCTGTCAAGGCCCGACGTTCCTCGGCCGTACCGGCAAAACGGGGCATGTATTCATAGACCTTGCCGATGCCGGAAATCATGGCCTCCAGGCCGAAGACACTGAATTTGGCCGTGAGTGGCTGGATATCGTTCAGAGGCCCGCCAATGGAATGACAGGCGGAGCATTGGCCGCGGAAAAGTTCCCGGCCGGCCTGCAATTCGTTGGCCGGCGTGATTTCCCGGTGTTGGATCCATTTGGCGGACTTCAGGTATCCGTCTTTGGCGATGTCGCCTTCGGTGCCCTTGATGATGGCGTTGGAGTACATGAAGCTGTGGATCAGATAGGGTCTGCGGCCAGCTTCGCGCATCCACTCGAAGCTGCCCATGTACATGAGGCCGATGAAGAGAAGGACGAGAGCCATGGGCCGTTTGACGGCCGCGGGCATGCGGATGGACATGATCAGGCCGCCGATGAAGAGCAGGGCCGAGATCCACAGGAAGGCCTGGAAGAAGGGCATGATTTCCGGGTTCCGGCCGAGGATCATGGCCTTGGGCCCTTCGGGCAGGATGGAGAGATACCACCAGCCGGATAGAAGCAGAAAGGCAAAGGGAACGAGGAGCCACTTGGCGCAGTGACGGACCAGGGCCTCGCGCAGGGCCGGATCCTTTTCCCAGGTGGCCGTGACAAAGCCGTAGAGCCCGGCCAGGATCAGAGCGATGAAGGTCCTGAAGGCCAGGGCCGGCCAGAAGGATGGATTGAAGAAGCCGTCCCAGAAATCGCGGGTCGCCAGCCAGTCGCCCGGGGTGAGCATGAACCCGATGATGCCGTTGATCATGAACAGGGACAGCCAAGCAAAGATGAAATACAGCCAGCCGATGAGAAGATGGTTTCGTGGCTGCATTTTGCCGAAGGTATAGTAATAAATGAAGATGGCCACGATTTCGCCCAGGAAAAAGACCCATTCGATGGCCCAGGCAAAGACAAATGTGTGGATCAAGGCCGCCGTGGCCGCCGGGGAGATGAGGGAAATCGTGAACCAGATGCCAACACCGGTCAGGCCGCCAAGAACCATGGTCACGATCATGAAAAATTTGGCGTGGCGCTTGGTGTAGTTCAGTATGCCCTGGGAATTTTCTCGATAGGCCTTTTTTTCGGTGAGAATCAGGAACAGCCCACCGCCGATGGCGAAGTGGGCGATGTAGACATGAATGATGGCGATGACGGCGATGAGCAGGCCGCCACCGGCCCAAGTCAGGTCCCAGATGGGGTAATTCATGATTGGACCTCCTTGCCAGCATCAGCGGCCAGTTTGAGCATCCAGGCGACGACGACCAGGCCGACGGCCAAGACGATCACGAAGAGGAACAAGGGCAGGGCCTCGCCGGTGACCTGCCGCGAGCCGACCTGGAAATAGGGGTTCAGGTAGGCGTCCCGGACCAGATCCCGCAGGTAGACCATGGCCACGGTGGTGGCCAAAAGAAGGCCCACGGTCAGTTTGAGGCGCATCTGCAGGGCCGTGACCGCGGCGGCAACGCCCAGGGCCGATCCCACGAGCAGGACGCCCGTGTGCAGCCCGGATCCGCCCATGAAGAGAAGCACCATGGATTGGGGCAGGGAGGCCAAAAACCACAGGCCCACGGCGATCTGGGCCATGGTGGCGTAGGCGAACCAGGTCATGCCGTGGCGAACCCAGCGCTGGGCATCGGGCTCGCCCTTCCCGGCCTTGTGGGACCAGACCATGGCCATAAACAGCCCGGCCATGGCCATGGAGGCGACAACGAAGTGGAGGTAGCGGGGGAGCAGGGTGCGATCGCCCAGGTTGAGGATATTGCCGCCAGGACGGTCGAAATAGTCGACCCAAGCTTCGGGGGTGAGCATCAGGGTCATGTTGTTGGTGTAGATGAAGGCCGTGGCCAGCAGGCACAGGGTGGCCGTCAACAGGAGGGCGGTTTTCAGGGCACCCAGGGAGGAGTACTTGAAGTCGTAGAGATAGGCCGCCAGATAGGCGACGATGACCAGGCCGACAACGGCCAGCCAGTACGAGGCCATGAGCACGCTGCTGGTGTAGAGGAACTGCCCATAGAGGACCTGCAGGAACAGCAGGGGGGCAACCCCGAAGTTGACGGCAAAGGCGATGGTGAAGGGCAATTTCTTCGAGATATCTACAGTCAGGGGTTCGGTGTCGACCTTGCCCCGGGCATGGTGGACCAGGGCGATGATGGATGACCCGAGCATGATGTTCATGACCAGAAGATGCAGGGTGAAGGTCAAGAACAAAAAGCCGTAAAACCAGCCCCAGGCCACAGGAATGGGCAGGGCGTCGGGGATCAGGGCCGCTGGATCCATGCTGCTCTCCTTGAAAGATTTGGTCGACTCGAAAAAAGGTCAAAGGTCATTCGTTATCGGTCAATCCGCTGCGAATCTCATATCAGTATGGTATGAGAATGCAAGCGCGTGCAGATCACCAGCACAACCGTAATCTTTTAGGAAAGGCTTCATCAACCCAAAATCTGGGAGGGAATGGCACACCGAGGCAGGAAAACCAAATAAAAAATGCGCTAATTGAGCAATTCAATGAATCAACAAATTCATGGAGTACAATAACAAAAGATTACACAGAGAATCTTAAATTGTACTTTAATTCTGAATTAAACAAATCATACACAACTGCCGACCAACATTCGGTAAGGGTAAAGGAAATGATTCAAAAGATTGCCAATTTGGGTTCTATTCAAACAATAAGTGTTCAAAATCTTTAAAAAATAATAACAATGAAAGAATTAAAAGAAATTCGATTCAATGAAACCAATATCCAGCTTAAGGACAATTTGGTTAAAGGCTCTATACTTCCTGAAAAAATTGCTGAGTTAAATAGAACTATCACAATACAGGGTAGTACCGTTATTGAGGGTCCTGTATATGCACATAAGTTAGAGATTCAACAAGGTGATTCAGAAATACATGGAGCAGTATTTACACAGCTTGAACTGTATGTAAATAGTGAAGCAAAAGGTAATGTTACCTTCAAAAAAAGTGTAGGTTCAGCCAATTCAATTGTTTCAAGGGCTCAAAACTGCAATATTATGTTTCATAGTGACATAAATGCAAAGAGCGTAACTTTGTATAATGCTTTTGTTGCCGGTAGCATATATGCAGATGAAATAATACTTGAGAACAGTGTTGTAATTGGAGGCGTTTTTGCAACTCAAACAATTGATTTAACTAATTCAATTGTTGGCACATTTAACACTCCATCTATTAAAGCGGCTCAAATGGTAAGTTTGCTTTTACCAAGTGCTTTTTCTATTGAAAAAATACTTGTAGTACCAGGAACAAAATTCTACAATCTAAGTTTGGCTGATTTAGGATCCTTATTCAAAGGGTTGCCACAGTCAGCAAATTCTGGTAGAATTGAAATGAACATTGATGCTGATGAAGTTAAAACTACCTTAACGAATGAAGAAACACAAAAAACATTAAGAAGCTACACAGTCGTTGGAAAAGTTTTAGCAGCAGATTTATTGGATATGGATAAGTTCCAAAACCACTTTTTATTAACTGCCGCAAGCTTGGGTACTCAATTGCTAAAAACCTATGATTTGGGAGTAGATGCGAAAGGACAACCAGCAACTTTGACAATGGAGAAAATTAGAAACTTCTTCTTTGATATTTTACATGGAAAAATCGAAGTTCAAGGAATTAACGGAAACTTTGATATTTCTCAAATTACTGGCAAATTTAATTAAGCAATGCCGGACGTAAAGCAAGCACATTTGCAAACCGCAGAATGCCAACTCACAAACCAAAGTTTGCAAAAGAGCTTGCTTTGCCCACCCGGAAAGAAAAACAAAAAATCTTCCCTCTCTAAAAAATAAAACTTTGCCGACACGCAACCTGACAGACAAAAACAGAATGACAGAACTGATTGATAATAATAAAGGTATGTCGCTTGACAAGAAAGAAGGCCAGCTTGTAACATGCGGTATATTTTATTGCCGAGATAGTGCTGAAATCAACGGTTGTGGCTCGCTTCAAACTTCATCGTGGTTTGACAGTGACGT
>RZZR01000027.1 GCA_009929795.1 Deltaproteobacteria bacterium
CCGGAATCGGACACCGGAACAGGAGCCTCGGCCGCCCTGGGCCGGGCAACGGCCACCGTGGCCTCGCCCAAACCGTCTCGCAGGGCCCGGGTCAAAGTCTCCAGGGCCCGGGCCGAGTCCCGGCCCTCGGCCTCGAGATGAACCGTATCCCCCTGGGCCAGGGCCATTCCCATGACGGCCACCAGGCTGCGGACATTGGCCTTTTTCTCCCCGGCCACCAGCCGGACGTCGGCCTCGAATCCCTTGGCCAGTCCGGCCAGCGTTGCAGCCGGACGGGCGTGGAGCCCGTCGGGGTTGGGGATGACAATGGGCGCCGAAATCTGGACCCCGCCTTGAATCGACTCGACCCCGCCCGCCAATGCCTTGGCCCTCACCCGCAGAGCCACGTCCCGGCCGGCTGTGACCTCGCCTTGAGCCGGATTAAAAACCGAACCCGGCCCCGCATTGGCCACCACCATCTGAGTCAGCAGACTGGGGGCCTTCCCAGCCACGATCTTGGCATCGAACTCGATCAGAACCGCTCCGGCCGTCACCCGATCCCCTGTCCGGACCCGCGGCGTGAAGCCTTCGCCCCGGAGCTTGACCGTGTCCAGTCCGATGTGCAGGAGCACTTCCAGTCCCGAACCGGTTTTCAGGGTCAGGGCGTGGTGGCTCGGGTGGAGGTTCAGGACCGTGCCGTCGCAGGGGGCCAGAAGATCGTGACTGGAGGGATCGATGGACACCCCATCTCCGGCCAGTTTGCGGGCGAAGACCTCGTCCGGGACTTCCGCCAGAGGGACCATCCGGCCCGACAAGGGGGCCAGGAGAGCGAGATCGGCCCCTGAATCTTTGAGCATTGGGCCTGTTTCCCTTCCGGGTTCAACGGCCTCGCCCCGCAGATACATTTCCATGGATGTTTTCAAATTCTCGGAACGGGGCCCGAAAATGGCCTGCATGTTGAGCCCCACTGCGACCACCTCGGCCGCGCCCAGAGCCTTGAGCCGGGCCTGATCCACCTGTCCGGCATCGGCCACCTCGACCCGCAAACGGGTGATGCAGGCGTCCAGGCTGACGATGTTGTCGGCTCCGCCAAAGGCCCGGACCAGATCCCCGGCCAGGCCTCCCTGACCGGACCCGGCCTGTGACGAGGCTTCTGGAGCATCTTCCCGGCCAGGGGTCTTCAGATTCCAAAGGCTGATCAGGCCCCTGAACGTGACGTAGTAGACCAGGGCCACCACCGGCCCGCAGACCAGGACCAGCCAGGGCTTGGTGTCCAGGGCGGAGAACAGGACGTAGTCGATGAATCCCTGGGAAAAGGTGAACCCGAGTTTGGCCCCCAGGACGCTGAACAGAAACTGGCACCCGGCCGCGAACACGGCGTGGATGCCGTACAGAACCGGGGCCACGAACATGAAGGCGAATTCGATGGGCTCGGTGATGCCGGTCAAAAACGAGGTCAGGGCCCCCGAAACCATGATGCCCCCCACCCGGAACCTGTTCTCGGGCCGGGCCGCGTGCCAGATGGCTATGGCCGCCGCCGGCAGGCCGAACATCTTGAACAGATAGGCCCCGCCCAGGATGCCGGCCGTGGGGTCCCCGGCGAAGAACCGGTTGATATCGCCGTGAACCACCACTCCGGCCGGGGTGGTGTAGGACCCGATCTCGAAAAAGAAGGGCACGTTCCAGATATGATGGAGACCAAAGGGGATGAGGAGTCTCTCCACGAACCCGTAGACCGTGGCCGCCACGGTCGGATTGCCGTAGGCCGCGTACTGAGAAAATTCCTCAATGGCCGTACCGATGAAGGGCCAGATCAGACTGAGGACGAACCCGAGAAGAATGGCCGCGAAGGCAGTGACAATGGGCACGAACCGTTTACCCGCGAAAAACCCCAGATATTGGGGCAGTTCGATGCGGTAGAAGCGGTTGAACATGGAGGCCGCCACGGCCCCGGCCAGGATTCCGCCCAGAACACCGGTGTCCATGGCCTTGATGCCCATGATCTCCTTGGTCATGACCGTCAGGCCCAGGGTCTCGGTCACCAGTGACCATTCCTGATAGAACCCGCCCAAAACGCCCAGGGTGGCCAGCATGACCACGTACCCGACCACCGCAGCCAGGGCGGCCACTCCGTCGTTGTTGGTCAGCCCCAGGGCTACACCTATGGCGAAAATGAGGGGCAGGCTGACAAAAATGGCCCCGCCCGATTCGGCCATGAGCAGGGAAATCTGAGTCGGAATCCAGGAGAAGTGGGCGCTGCCGATGCCAAGCAGAATTCCGGCGATGGGCAGGACCGCCACCGGCAGCATGAGGGCCTTGCCGATCTTTTGCAGAGTCGAGAAGGACGCGGCGAACATGGACATGGTCTTCTCCTATCAGGATTGTCGACGAGGAGGGGGCTCGTTCTCAGCTACATCATCGCTGGCCCTTTCGTCTACACTTCCCTTCGATGGCCGAGCGTTTCCGGCCTTGCCGAGAGGTGGTTCATGCTGGCATGATACCATAAGCCATCGGACAGGAATCAGACCAAGGAGTTCAGATATGCCCCTCATTGAATGGAACGACATCCTCCTCATCGGCAACAAGGAAATCGATTCCCAACACCACCGGCTGGTCGAGTTGGCCAACGAACTCGTTCACACCGCTCGCAAATCCGACAATCCCAAGGATCTGGTCAAACCCATGAAGGCCTTACGCGAATATACCGTCCTGCATTTCGACGCTGAGGAACGCTTCATGAAATCCATCGGCTATCCAGGCCTGAACGACCACACCCTCGAACACACCAATCTCAAGAATCGGGTCAAACTCTATCAGAAGGAATTGTTCGTCGGCATGAAAATTCCCCCGGACGAGGTTCTGGGATTCATGAAGACCTGGCTGCTGAACCACATCCTGGACATGGACATGAAGATCAAGGCCTTTATCAACAGGCCCAAGGAAACGGTTTTGCCGGACACATCCGAAGAAAAAACACCCCCGGCCACCCACTGACCATGTTCTACGCCGCCGTCACCCACCTTTTCGACCCCCTGCACGATGCCTGGTCCTCGGACAGGGTTCGTCGCGGACTGGCCGGGGTTCTGGTTCTGGTCTTTCTCGTGACCCTGGCCCTGGCCGGGGCCAGGTATCTTGAAATCCTGCCGGCCTTCCTGGACCGGTTCGCCCCGAAAAGTCTCTTTGCCGCCGTGGATCTGGCCTTCACCCTGGTTCTGGTCATCGAGGTCGTGGAACTGGTCTTCACCCTGCCTTGCTCCCTGTCCAAGGCCGTGGGCAAGCAGTTCGAGATTCTCTGCCTCATCCTGCTCCGGGCCGCCTTCAAGGAACTCCAGAACTTCCCGGCCCCCATCGCCGTACATGGGATCTCGACCCCTCTGCTCCACATGCTGGCTTGCGCCTTCGGTGCCCTGGCCGTGTTCGGCCTGGTCCTAGTCTTCTTCCGCATCCAGGCCCGAGCCACGTCCCGCCACTCGACCCGGATCACCGGCCTGCGCCTTTACCGACTGGTGGCCATCAAGAAAGCCGTGGCCCTGGTTCTTTTGGCCGCCTTTGTCCTCCTGGGCCTTCGGACCATCCACCATGTCCTGACCGGCCTGCCGGGCACGGACTTCTTTCATTCCTTCTACACGCTCCTCGTTTTCAGTGACGTGCTCATGGTCCTGGTCTGTCACTTCATCTACCCTGATTTCTTGTCCATGTTCCGAAATTCCGGCTACGCCCTGGCCACCCTTCTCATCCGCCTCTCCTTGGCCGCCGATCCTTTTGTGAACGTGGCCCTGGCCTTGGGGGCCGGGGTGTTCGCCGTGGCCCTGGCCGCGGCCTGCTCGTGGCCTCCGCCCAAGGATGACCGAACCGGTCTATTCCCTGCCAAGCGAGCTCCAAAATCATCCAAACCCTCCTCTGATTCCGGAAAAATTCAAACCGAAGGGGCTGACCCGGCCAGAACGTGATTCCAGATAATTTGAATTCAAGAAAGACTGGTCCTTCAAAATTCAGGCAAAAAAAAAGCCCTTACTGCATTTCGCTGTAAGGGCTTTTTTTGCTTTGGAGCCAGGAAAGAGACTTGAACTCTCGACCTGCTGATTACGAATCAGCTGCTCTACCAACTGAGCTATCCTGGCAAACTCTGGAAAGCCTTGTATCCACGGGGCTCCCGGGCGTCAAGCTCGATTTTTCAATCGTTCAAAAATCATCGTTTTTGGGTGAAACAGACCGCACTCTGCGGTCTGTTTGCGAACCGCCCAAACTCCCTCATCGTCTCTATCCTCACCAAGAGATGAGCATCCAGTTCCCCCAGGCCCCCGACGCTTCTCGGTTTTTGACAGGCGGGGACCTGTCCAGCTATTGAAACAAGTTTGGGGCATCGCGCAGTTGTCGCTCGCTACGCCCGGCCGCATAACGCCTTCGGACAACAGGCTCTGCCAATGGGAATTTCGGAAACCATCATGAAAGACAAAAAAATCATCCGCATCGGCCTGGCCGGTTTCGGCACCGTCGGTTCCGGCTTGGCGACCATCATCGCCGAAAACCGGGACTGGATCGCCCACAGGATAGGCAAGGAACTGGTCATTCCCTCCATCCTTGTCCGCGACCTGTGCAAAAAGAGGGACAACATCCCGCATCCTGAAACCGTGTTCACCGACGATCCGCTGGCCTTCGTCGACAATCCGGACATCGACATCTTCGTCGAACTCATCGGCGGAACCACCGTGGCCCGCAATCTCATCTTAAGCGCATTGGACCACGGCCGTCCCGTGGTCACGGCCAACAAGGCCCTTCTGGCCGAGCACGGCGCCGAGCTCTTCATCCGAGCGGCCGAAAAAGGCGTTGGGCTCTACTACGAGGCCTCTGTGGCCGGAGGCATCCCCATCGTCCAGACCCTCAAAGAGAGTCTGGCCGGAAACCGGATTCGGACTCTGACCGGCATTCTGAACGGCACGGCCAACTACATCCTCACCGAAATGACCTCCCGTGGCATCAGCTTTGAGCAGGCCCTGACCCAGTCTCAGGAAAAGGGGTACGCCGAGGCCGATCCGACCCTAGACATCTCAGGAATGGACGCCGCCCACAAGCTCGTCCTGCTCATCCGTCTGGCCCACGGACAGGACTTTCCCCTGTCGAAACTTTCGGTTCAGGGTATAGACCGGGTCCAGGCCGAGGACATCCGCCTGGCCTCGGAATTTGGCTACCGGATCAAACTTCTGGGCCAGGTTCGGGAACGCTCCGGCCATCTTCAGGCCGGGGTCTTTCCAGCCCTTCTTCGCGCCGACCACATGCTGGCCAAGGTCGACGGGCCCTTCAACTCCATCCTGCTGGAAGGCAACGCCGTGGGACCCATCATGCTCTACGGACAGGGCGCGGGGGACCTGCCCACGGGCAGCGCGGTCCTGGCCGACATCATGGCCCTGGCCCGAGACGGGTCTATCCCAAACAACACGGGCTTCGTGGATCCGGTGCTTCCTCCGGTCAAGGTATTGGATCTGGAGCTGACCACCTCCCGTCACTACTTTCGACTGGGTGTCGAGGACAAGCCGGGCGTTCTCTCGGCCGTGGCAGGGGTCATGGCCGACAAGGACATCTCCATCGCCCAGGTCGTCCAGCGCCAAGATCCGGCCCGAAACGATGCCTCAGTGGTCTTCATCACCCATGCGGCCCAGATGCGTCAGGTCGGGCAAGCCCTGGATGAAATCGACCGCATGCCCTTCATCACCCAGCCCAGCGTTCACTACCGGATTCTCTGAGCACCAAGGCAGCACCATGAACCATCCGATTTTCTTTTTGATCGCCGACGGCATGGGAGACAGGCCGGACGTCCCCGGAGGCAGAACCCCGTTAGAGCTGGCCCATACGCCGTGGATGGACAGAATGGCCTGCGAAGGTCTTGTGGGGACCTGTCGAACCGTGCCGAAGAGCATGCCCCCGGGGTCCGACGTGGCCAACATGGCTCTTCTGGGCTACGACCCGGCCCTGCACCACACCGGCCGAGGACCCATCGAGGCCGCCGCCCAGGGACTGACCCCGGGGCCCGACGATCTTGTCTGGCGCCTCAATCTCGTCGATCTGACCGAATTCTCGGCCGCCGGAACCATGCTCGACTACTCGTCCGGACACATCGACAACGCCTTGGGTCGGGAGATCGTTTCCACTCTCCAGGCCGAACTGGGCGACGAGGTCTTTTCCTTCCATCCCGGGGTCCAGTACCGTCATCTTCTGGTGCAGAGAAATGGAGCCCTCGGGCCCATGGCCGGACTAAACATCCGCCCTCCCCACGACATCACGGACCAGGGCATCGAAACGGATTTCTCCGCATACTCCAAGCATTCCGGTCTACTGGACCTTATCCGCCGGGCTAATGTGGTTCTTGCCCGCTGGACAGGACAATGCCGGGCCCGGTCGGTCTGGCCCTGGGGACAGGGCCGGGCCCTGCGTCTGCCGACGTTCAAAGAGCGCACCGGACTGAACGGCGGCGTTGTCTCTGCCGTGGATCTGGTCAAGGGCCTGGGGCGGGCCGCCGGAATGGTCGTTCCCGACATCCCCGGCGCCACCGGATTTCTGGACACGAACTATGCGGCCAAGGTCGAGGCCGCCCTGAATCTGGCCACCGGGCCGGACCGATTCGTCTATGTCCATGTCGAGGCCCCTGACGAGTGCGGGCACATGGGCGATCTGGCCCTCAAAGTCCGGGCCGTCGAGGAATTCGACGCCAACGTGGTCGGGCCCCTGTACCGGGCTCTGGGGCGTGAGGCGGTCTGGGTCGTGACCTGCGACCACCTCACGCCCCTGGCCATCCGGACCCACTCGTCCGAACCGGTCCCATTCTGCTTTTGCGCTCCGGACCTGCCAAAGTCCGCGCCCGCATCCTTCACCGAGCGGTCTGCGGCCCGATCCGGACTCCATATCGATTCGGGACACGAGTTCCTGGATTTCATTCTCCGGAAGATGAGCCGGCCCCATGCCTAGGCCCTCGACATCCTTCCCCACTCCCGAGGCCTGGCTGCTTCATCGTGTCAGCTACGGGGAAACCGACGCCATGGCCGTGGTCTACTACGGCAACTATTTTCACTGGTTCGAGAGGGCCCGAAACCGGTACATCCGCGAGCGGGGCATGAGCTACCGGGACATCGAATCCAGAGGGATCTTCCTGCCCGTGCGCGAGGCAGCCTGTCGATACTTCGCCCCGGCCAGGTACGAGGACCAAGTCTGGGTCAGGGCCGGAATTTCCAAATGGACCAAGGCCAGCATGACCTTCACCTACGAAATCACCGATCACGACCGGGAACGGGTCCTGTCCGCCGGGTCCACCCAGCACGCCTGCGTCGACGGCCAGGGCCGTCCAGTCCGGGTGCCGGACTGGCTGCGGGGCATGTGCGATGACTCTCCTGCCGAACCGACCCCATGATCGACGTCCACACCCACGTCTTCCATCCCAAGATCGCCGCCAAGGTCCTGGACCAGCTCCGAGGTCACTACGACATCACTCCGGTGGGCAGCGGCCTGGCCGAGGATCTAATCAAACGGATGGACCGGGCCGGCGTGGCCATGGCCGTAGTCCATACCGCGGCCACCAGTCCGGACCAGGTTATACCGGCCAACAACTGGGCCCTGAGTCTCAAGTCGGCATACCCGAGACTGATTCCCTTCGGCACGGTTCATCCGGGATTCCATGGCTGGCCAAGCGAACTGGATCGTCTGGAACAGGCCGGAGTCATCGGAATCAAGCTGCATCCCGACTTCCAAGGGTTCTCTCTGGACGATGCGTCCCTGCATCCCATTCTAAAGGAACTCAGGGGCCGGTTTTTGGTCATGGTCCACGTCGGCGATCGCCTGCCTCCAGACAAAAATCCATCCAGTCCCGAAAAACTGGCTCGGCTTCTGGAGCGCTTTCCCGGCCTGACGGTCATCGCCGCACATTTCGGGGGCTATCTCCACTGGGACCAGGTCCCCGAACATCTGGCCGGAAAGGACCTTTACATAGACACCTCCAGCACTCTGGCCTTTGCCTCGGACGCCCAGATCGAGTCCATCATCAACAAGCATCCTCTGGACCGCTTCCTGTTCGGCAGCGACTACCCTCTCTTTGATCCTTCCGACGAACTCGAAGCCCTGGGCCGCCGATGCGCAATGGCCGAAAAAGACCTCAAATGTCTGGCCGGAAATGCCGCCCGGCTCCTCGGCATTTCAAAATCATGACATCAAAGGCACTCTGCGCCCTGGACTACGACGGGGTCATTCTCGATTCCATGGACCGGAATCTCGCGGCCATGCGGGCCGCCTGTCTTCGGATGGGACATAACCGCCTGCCGGGTCCTCGAGACCTCGAAGCACTGGATAATATGGTCTTTGCCGAACTGGCCCGGATCATCGGTGTGCCAGAGAACAACCACCCGGCCCTGAGCGAACTGGTTTTTGAGGAATTGACCGTCAGCACCGTTCCGGCCAGGATTTTCCCAGGCATGGCCGAGGCCCTCACCCGGCTCTCCGAAAGGTTCGCGCTGGCCATCGTCACGGCCAACGAAGCGGACATCGTGGAAGAATATTTGAAGGAATCCGGACTTCGCCATCGCTTCACGCACATCTTGGGAGGGGAATCCGGAGAGGACAAGAGCCAAAAGCTCGTCCGGCTCATGGCCAAAATGGGAACCGACCCCCAACGAACGGTCATGGTCGGGGACGCGGTCAGCGACATCCGCATGGGTCGCCGGGCCGGGGTCAGGACCGTGGCCGTATCCTGGGGATTTCAGAGCGTCGCACGACTGACCGAGGCCCGCCCCGACGCCGTTGTCGAGCGGCCCCCCGATCTACCGCCTCTGCTGGCCGAATGGTTCTGAGCGGAACTACCCCCGCTCCTGCATGGCCTCCAGGATCTTGTTCCTAAGCGTACGTCCCTGGGCAAATTCCGGCTCCATTTCCAGGCTGGTCTCCACCAGTTCCAAAGCCTCCCGATATCGTTCCACGGCGAAATTGACCTTGGCCATGTTGAAGGGCACCAGATGACTGTCCCTGACGAATCCGGGGTTGGCCTGCAATGCCTTCTGGAAGTGCTCCAGGGCCCGGTAGTGGAGTTTTCCCTGGGCGAAGGCCATGGCCACGTTGTAGAACAGACCGGGCGAGGTGGCGTCGTCGGCCAGCAAGAGGGCCTTTTCAAAACATTTGATGGACTCCTCCCACTTGCCCTCCTTGCGGAGGGTCAGGCCCAGCTCGTTCAGCATCCAGAGATCGTCCGCACCGAGGCTGCTTGACCTGTCCTTGGCGTTGATGGCCTGCTTCATGTACTTGATGCCCATTTCCGGACACTTTTCCTTGACCCTGGAACTGATGTCCATCAAGGTCTCGCTGACCATGTCCTCGGCCATTCTCCTGACAGCCTTGGCCGCACCGTCGAAAAAGAGCTCCGCCTCGTCGATTTTCTCCTGGTCCAGACAAATCTCCCCGATATTGATCTTCCGCTCAAAGTTATTGGGCGAGAGCCGGTCCAGAATCTTCAAAAACCTCAGTCGCTTTTCGTTCTCGCCGGTCACCGCGTACAGTTCCACGAGTTTTTTCAGGGGCTCCAAGCGCATTCCCGACAGCCGAGATGCCTCAACATAGCACTCCTCGGCCCGGGCGTGCTCGCCCATGGCCAGGTGCACATCCCCGGCGATGATGCACACCGTTGGATTGTCCGATCGTTCGGCCATGAGCGCCCGAGCCATGGGCGAGCATTCCTCGAACCGACACTCGCGGAGCATCCGCTTGCACTCCCGGATCTTCTTGTTGAATTCGTTGTCCGGCTGAAGGGTCAAGGCCATCTTCTGGATGAGCTTGGTCTGGGAAACAGGCTTGACGATGACCGAATCCGCTCCCAATTCCCGCATGTGGGCAATGACCCCGGCGTCGTCGTCCTTGGTCAGCCCGATGATGTTGCATTGCTCGAAGAAGCTTTCCCGAAGCATGGTCAAAAACTGAAAATTGCTTCGGCCCCCGATTTTCGACTCGACCAGCACCAGGACATGCCCGTGACGGACGAGCAAATTTCCGACCGTGCGCAGGGCCGAGCTGTCGGCCCTTGAAATGACGTGCACCGCGCCGCTCTCGGGCTCCAGGGGCTTGAGGACGGACCGAAGATTCTTGTAAAAGGTCTTGTCCTCGGTGGCGATCAACACGCACCCGTTCAGCACCTTGAAATAATGGACCAGTATTTTTTCGTAGATAGTGACCATCGCCTTTCCCCTCCCTTCCGGCGTTCCAGGCCGTCCCACCGATTCCGTTTCAACGTTTGCGGTCTTTCTTACACGACCTCGTCGGTCACATCGTCCACCAGGCCGTGGAACTCCCTGACTTGCCCGTCCTCGCTTCGCACCAGCCAGGTCAGATCCCGGACCGTTCGGACCGAACCCGACCGGGTCACGATCCGATAGGACTGTCGATAGTGGTCCACCAGTGGATCGGCGACAAAGCCGTCGATCTCCCGGCGAATCCTGCCCAGATCATCGGCATGGACCATCTGGGCGTACTTGATCCTGCCTTCGGTGAAATCCTCGGGGCTGTATCCGAACCGGTGAATCCCCTTGGAGACGAACGATACGGGCCAGCCCGGCCCCGGCTCCCAGAAGAAGAGGACTGCCGGGGAAAGGTCCATGATCCGCTCCAGCTCGGCCCGGCGGCACATGATGCGGACAATGGAGTCCTCGGCCCGTTTCAAATCGGTGACGTCCTCGTAGACGACCATGACCCGGCTCTGCGGGAGACGTACCAGCTGTTTCTGAAGCCATCCGGCCACCCGGCCCTGACGGAACAGAAACGCCGAGGTTCTGGCCGATTCCCCGGTTATGAACACCCTTTGCAGGGTAGCCAACAGATCCGCTCCGAGGTCCGTCCCGAAATCTCCGACCCGGACGCCGAGCATGGCCGAGGCGTTCTCGCCCTCGGCCTCGACCGCCCTGGGACTCAGATAAACCAGGGTAAAGTCCATGCCCTGGTCTTCGGCCTGGTAAACGGCCAACCCGTAGGGAAAGGCCTCTATCATTGCCCGACAGTCGACTTCCATGGTCGTGGATTTGGCCCGGAAATCATGGTCGGGGCCATCGTGACTCTTCATGTGTCCTCTCCTGTTCTTGGGTCGATCACCCGTGATCCGGACCAAAACCGAATGGTCTCCGGATCGTCGAAATCCCCCACGGCAGCGGCCAGTCGCCTTCTGAACCGCCGACGGTCCACCTCCCCGCCTCCCAGCCTGACCATATGTTCGGTTTTCTGTTGGCAATCCACGAAGTCGATGCGGGCGGCGAAGTGCCGGACAAAGGTCGCCAGGGCCGCCTTGGAGGATTCGGGACGAAGGTGAAACATGGACTCGCCGAAAAAGGCCCGGCCCAGGGCCACTCCGTAAAATCCTCCGGCCAGGCCCTCGTCGTCCCAGGCCTCCACGGACACGGCCAGCCCCAGGCCGTGTAACTTCTCGTAAGCCTCGATCATCTCCGGCACCAGCCAGACCCCGTCGCTCCCGGGTCTGGAAACCCCGGCGCAGAACCGGATGACCCGGCCGAAGGCCTCATTCATGGTGACCCTGAACCGCCGGCCGTTCAGGACTCGCCTCAGACTCCTTGGTATGTGAAGATCGTCGGGAAAAAGGACCAGTCTGGGATCCGGGCTCCACCACAGGATCGGGTCGCTCGGGCCATAACAGGGAAAGACGCCGGCAAGATAGGCCGCCAAAAGCCGGCCTGGAGACAGGTCTCCGCCCACGGCCAGGAGCCCGCAAGGGTCGGCCAACTCTGGATCGGGGAAAAAGGGCACCTCGGGCAATCTGAATACGGGCATCGTTACATCCCGACCGGGAGGACTCGACCCAAAAAAGGACCCGCCTCGTGGCGGGTCCGGTCAATCCGTTCAGCCGATTTCCAGGCGCGGCCCCTGCTTCTTGGTGTAGCGCAGGACCGCGCGTCCGCCCTTGGCCAGCGCCCCGAACAGGATCTCGTCCGTCAACCTGTCCTTGACCTCTTTCTGGATGACCCGGCCCAGGGGACGGGCCCCGTAGTCCGGATCATGTCCGATCTCGGCCAGCCAGCTCCTGGCCCTGGGTGTCAGGGACACCGACACCCGGCGTTCCCGAAGCTGGTCGTTGACCTCGCCCATGAACTTATCAACGACCTGTTCCATGATCTCCGGGGTTAGGGCCTTGAAGGGAATCGTCCCATCAAGGCGATTGCGGAACTCAGGGCTGAAGAGTTTCTCAACGGCCTTGATGCCCTTGTCGGTCTTGTCGTCGGAAGACTCCCTGCCGAATCCCAGGGATCTGGACGACATTTCCCTGGCCCCAGCGTTGGAGGTCATAAGCAGGATGACGTGGCGAAAATCCGCCTTACGGCCGGTGTTGTCCGTCAGGGTGGCGTGATCCATGACCTGGAGCAGGATATTGAAGAGATCCGGATGGGCCTTTTCGATCTCATCCAAAAGAAGGACCGAATAGGGCTGACGCCGGACCGCATCGGTCAAAAGACCGCCCTGCTCGAAGCCCACGTAGCCGGGAGGGGCTCCGATCAGCCGGGCCACGGCGTGCTTTTCCATGTACTCGCTCATGTCAAATCGAATGAAGTCCACTCCCATGCAGGCCGCCAACTGTCTGGCCGCCTCGGTCTTGCCCACCCCCGTCGGCCCGACCAGCAGGAAGGAGCCTGCCGGCCGACCGGGCTCCTTGAGGCCGGCCCGGGACCGCTTCACGGCCTGGACGAGCATGTCCACGGCCGGGTCCTGTCCAAAGACCACGGACTTCATGTCCAAATTCAGAGTCGCCAACCGGTCGCGGTCCGAGGAAGACACGTTCCTGGAGGGAATGCGGGCCATCCGGGCCACCACTTCTTCCACGTCGCGACGGGTCACGGACATCTTTTTCTTCCCCGAGAGCCGGAACACCGCCCCGGCTTCGTCCATAACGTCGATGGCCTTGTCCGGAAGGTACCGATCTTTGAGATGCCTGGCGGCCAGCTCCACAGCGGCCTGTATGGCCGAAGGCCGGTAGGAGATCCCGTGGAAGGCCTCGTAGTGGGGCTTCAGGCCGGTCAAAATGGCCACGCTCTCGCTCTCCGAGGGCTCTAGGACCTCGACCTTCTGAAACCTTCTCGACAACGCCCGATCCTTTTCAAAGTGATTCTTGTACTCCTCGAAGGTCGTGGACCCGATGCACCGGATCTCTCCGGCTCCCAGCACAGGCTTCAGAATGTTGGAAGCATCCATGGTTCCGCTCGAGGTGGCCCCGGCCCCGACAATGGTGTGAATCTCGTCGATAACCAGGATGGCCCGCTCGATCTTCTTCAATTCCCCGATGACCCCCTTCAAGCGGGACTCGAAATCCCCCCGGTACTTGGTTCCGGCCAGCAGGGCGCCCATGTCCAAGGCATGGATGAAGGTATCGGCGAAGGTTTCGGGAACCTCGTTTCGGGCCACCTTCAGGGCCAGCCCCTCGGCCAGGGCCGTTTTGCCGACCCCGGGATCACCCACGAACACGGGATTGTTCTTCCTCCTCCTGGCCAGAATCTGGAGTGTTCGCCGCAGCTCGGGCTCCCGCCCGATCAACGGGTCGATATGCCCGTCCCGGGCCTTCTTGATCAGATCCACGGTGAACCGCTCCAAAAAACCGGGCTGCTGACCGTCCGGCGCTTCCGCCGGACAACACCCCTCTCCGGCCTCGTGGGAAATGTATTCCAAAACCCGCAGACGGGTCAGGCCCATGTCGCTCAGAAAATATACGGCAAAGGAATCTTCCTCCTCAAACATAGCCGCAAGGAAGTCCCCAATGCCCACTTGGCGTTTGCCGGCCGACTGGACGTGCATGATGGCCCGCTGCATGACCCGCTGCACCCCCACGGTCTGGATGATTTCGTTGTTCTTCCCAGGAAGGACTTCCAGGTGATCGATGAAGAACCGCTCCAGTTTGTTGCGGAGATCGTTCAGCGCAATCCCGCAGCCCAGGAGAAGGCGTTGCCCTTCCCGATCCTTCAGGAACCCGTACAGCAAATGCTCCAGGGACAGATATTCGTGTTGCCGAACCTTCACCTCCCGAACTCCGAAGGCGATGATTCGTTCCAATTCCTTGCTCAACATCACACTTCCTCCATGGTGCACAAGAGGGGGAATCCGCGGCCCTTGGCCATCCTTCGAACCTGGGCCACCCTGGTTTCGGCCACCTCGGCCGTGTATATCCCGCACACCCCGATGCCCTTGCTGTGAATGGCCATCATAATGGTTTCGGCCTCGGCCGGGGTCTTGTGAAACACCTTGTTCAACACTTCGACCACGAAATCCATGGTCGTATAGTCGTCGTTGTGCATGAGGACCTTGTACCGTCTCGGCTCCCTGACCTGTTGATCGACGATTTCCTCCAGGGCCGGGTCGCCCCCGGCCAAATGACGCTCAGAGGCCACGATCCATCCTCCCGGTTTTTGAATCCCCTAGGAGTCCGATCATTCCCCGGCCGCCCCGCCCTCGAACGCATCGGCCCAGACGTTCAGAATTTCGGCGACCTGTCTGGCTTGGCGAACTGAAGAGATATTGAACTTGGACTGGGGCATGTACCGGCCGTTTCTCTTCTGATAGCGGACGACCCGGAACTTGACCTCGCTCAAGGCCCCGCTCCGGTCGATATCCTGGTAGGCGAAGACGATGGTCGTCCATGCCCCCCTGGTCAGCACCTCCTTGCGAAGCTGTTTGACCCGCTGGGAGCCGTCCTCGTCCGTCCAGTCGATGGTGATTTCGTCGATGGTTTCGGCCATGTGTTTGTTTCCTCCCGGTGTTGCGGCCGTCCATCACGGGCCCGGCCATAGGAAACATTGAATAACCTCTGGCCCGGTCGAGTCAATAGCCGCATATCGGACCCCGGCCCGAAATGGCCTGTGTTTTGGGTTGAAAAGGCCGAGCTCCGAGGATAGGGTGCCTCGGGTCGTCCTCGCAAATCCAGAGGCATCTAACCGAAATTCCATGAGCCAATACATCCTGCATCTCCTTGTTCTCGGCGGCATCTACGTCATTCTGGCCGCCAGTCTGAACCTGACCGTCGGCCTTTCCGGCCAGGTTTCCCTGGGACACGGGGCCTTTTTTGGCATCGGGGCCTACGCCTCGGCTCTCATGTCCATGCAGGCTCCGGCCCTGCCGTTCTCGGTCCTGATCCTTTTCTCAGGACTGACGGCCATGGTCGCTGCCCTGGTCATTAGTCCCCCGGCCCTCAAGCTCCGGGACGAATACCTGGCCGTGGTCACTCTGGGTCTGGGGATTATCTTTGAACTGTGGCTGAAGAACTGCGATTTCACCGGTGGACCGGACGGGCTCTACGGACTGTCAAATTTCGGGCTGTCCACGCCCGAACTGGCCATCCGGATCTGGGCCGTGGCCGCCCTCTGTCTGATTCTTACCTGGCGGATGTCCACGGGCATGTTCGGCACCAACTTGACGGCCGTCAAGGAAAACGAGGGCACGGCAAGGGCAATGGGCATATCGCCGTTTCCGCTCAAGGCCCTCTGCTTCGCCGCCTCGGCCCTGTTCGCGGGCATGGCCGGCTCTCTCTACGCCCACTACATAACCTTTATCAGTCCCGGGGCTTTTGGGCTCCATACCTCCATTCTCCTTCTGTGCATGGTCGTCCTCGGCGGGATGGGCACCGTGTTCGGCCCCGTGGTCGGAGCCGTGGTCCTGTTCCTCCTCCCGGAATTTCTTCAGGAATTCGCCGATTTCCAGGATCTCGTCTATGGACTGCTCCTCGTCTTGACCCTCATCTTCCGCCCCCAGGGCATCCTGGGCCGGACCGGAACGACTCCGGGTTTTTCCGGCCGCCTTCTGGCCCTTCTTCGAATCCGCCGTTTACCGGAGCGCGGATGCTGAAGGTCCGCAGTCTCCAGACATTCTATGGACGGGTCCACATACTCAAGGCCCTGTCCGTCCATGTTGGGCAGGGCGAGATCGTGGCTGTCATCGGAGCCAATGGAGCCGGGAAGACTACCCTGCTTCGGTCCCTGGCCGGTCTGGTCCGCCCCTCGTCCGGGGCGATGGAGTTCAAGGGCGAGGACATGACCCGCCTCAGTCCCGAGGGACGCCTGAAAAGGGGTCTGGCCCTCTGCCCCGAGGGCCGACGGCTTTTTCGGGCCATGAGCGTCAAGGACAACCTCATCCTCGGGGCCTATTCCCGGTCGGACCGGGATGGCATCCGCCGCGATCTGGACCGATTTCGAAACCGGTTCCCCATCCTCTCCGGCCTCTGGCACCGACCTGCAGGCAGCCTGTCCGGTGGCGAGCAGCAGATGGTGGCCCTGTGCCGGGCCCTCATGTCCAAGCCGACCATGCTCCTTCTGGACGAGCCCTCCCTTGGTCTTTCCCCGCTTTTATCCAAGGACATCCTCAAGGCCATCGTAGCCATGAACCGTGAGGAGGACCTCGGGGTCCTTATCGTCGAACAAAACGCCAGGGCCGCCCTGCGCATCGCTGACCGAGCCTATGTTTTGGAGACCGGCCGGGTCGTCTTGGAGGGAAGTGGCAGCGACCTCCTCGATCATCAGGACGTCCGGCGGGCCTATCTGGGCAAGGGCTACAAGGAGATCTGGGAGCGATGAACCCCGCCATGGAAATCGACGGCCTGACCAAGGCCTTCGGAGGCGTCCTGGCCGTCCGCGAGGTCGGCTTCAACGTGGAGGACAAGTCCATCACCGGGCTCATCGGCCCCAACGGGGCGGGCAAGACCACACTTTTCAACCTGATCACCGGAACCCTGCCCCCCACGTCGGGACGAATTCGATTCTTCGGCCACGAAGTCACCCAGCGGCCGTCCTATGAACGCAGCCGCATGGGCATGATGCGAACCTTTCAGAATTTGAGTCTGTATCCCGATCTGACCTGCCTGGAAAATGTCTGCGTAGGGGCCAACGCCTGGTATCGTCCCGGGATCTGGTCGTTGATGCGTCCAGCCTGTCCCCGTGAGCGGGAGATCAAAGCCGAGGCCCGGGCCAACATGGCCCTGGTCGGTCTGACCGGCCGGGAGGCCGATTCCCCAGGTGCCCTGTCTTACGGAGACCAACGACGGCTGGAAATCGCTCGAGCACTGACCGGCCATCCAAGGCTCCTTCTACTGGACGAACCCGCCGCTGGTCTGAACAACCAGGAGTCTCAAGAATTGGCGGCCCTGTTCGAACGCATCAGAACCGAACTGGGTCTGGGCATTCTGATCATCGAACACGACATGGACGTACTCATGGCCATCTCGGACCGGGTTCTGGTCCTGGTCGAGGGGGGCCTGGTCATGCACGACACCCCGGAAGCGGTCCAGCAGGACCCCCGGGTCATTGAGGCCTATCTCGGTCGAGAGGAGGATTTCGGAGATCTCGACGTCTGACGGGAGGGACACTCGTCTTCAGTACCAACAGAAATCGCGACCGTCGCCGGCCTGGGCCACGAGCCGCGGACACAAGGAGCGAACCGTCATGTCTCAGCATATAATCATTATCGGGGCCGTGGCCCTTGGACCCAAGGCTGCCTGCCGCCTCAAACGTCTCCAACCCTCGGCACGGGTGACCATGGTCGACCGGGCCTCGGTCATTTCCTATGGAGGCTGCGGCATTCCATACCTCATCTCCGGCGACGTGCCCGATCCGTCCCAGCTTCAGCGCACCGCCTTCCACGCCGTGCGTGATCCCGAGTTCTTCCGCACGGCCAAGGGCGTGGACGTCCTGACCGAAACCGACTGTCTGGCCATCGACCGGGCCAACAAGGCCGTGACCCTGAAGCCCAAGAATGGAGAACCCTATGTCCTGAACTACGACCAGCTCGTCCTGGGCACCGGAAGCAGGCCGATTCCCATGCCCCTGCCGGGCAGAGAACTGCCCGGATGTTTCACCGTCCATAGCATGGAAGCCGCCACGGAGATTCACACCCTGGTCACAGCCGGAGGCATCAACCGGGCGATCATCGTCGGGGCCGGGTGCATCGGGCTCGAGATGGCCGAAGCCCTGTCGGACATGTGGGGCATCGAGACCTCGGTCATCGAGTTGTCGGACCAGGTGCTTCCCGGCATCATCAGCGGCGACATGTCCAGGATGGTCGAGCATCATCTTATCAAGAAGGACATCGACCTGTTCCTATCCGAACGGGTCACGGCCATCGAAGGCGAAAACGGCTCAGTGGCCCGGGTGGTCACCGAGAATAGAACCCTTGACGCCGATCTGGTCATCCTGGCCGTGGGCGTTGTCCCCAACGGCGAACTTGCCCGACAGGCCGGTTTGGCCGTGTCCGGCCGAGGGGCCATCATCGTCGACAAGACCATGCGGACCTCGGACCCGAACATCTTTGCCGGGGGAGACAGCGTCTGCGTCGAGAACTTGGTCACCGGCACCCGGGACAGCTTCGCCCTGGGATCCCTGGCCAACCGTCAGGGCCGTGTCATCGGCTCCAATCTGGCCGGAGGCCGGGAAACGTTCCCCGGAGCCGTGGGCACTCTGGCCCTCAAGATATTCGACCACGCCGTGGCCGGAGCAGGCCTGTCCATCGACGCCGCTCGGCGCCACGGCTTCAATGCCTTCAGCGCCCAGGTCATCCAATTCGACCACGCCCACTTCTATCCGGACAAGACCCTCATGGCCCTGGAACTGGTCGTCGAGGAAAAAACCGGCCGGGTTCTCGGCATCCAAGGCATGAGCGAGAACGGCGAAGGCCTGCTGGCCCGAATCAACGCCGTGGCCGCCATTCTGCCGAATAAACCCGTGGTCCAGGACATCTGCTGTCTGGAGCTGGCCTATTCCCCGCCCTTTTCAGCGGCCATGGATGTCCTAAATAACCTGGGCAACGTGGCCGAAAACATCCTGAACGGCCGCAATCGGGTCATTGGGCAGAGCGAGTTCCAACGGCTCTGGGCCGATCGTGAGGAAGGACGGTGCTTCTTCCTGGACTGCCGGGACCCGGAAAACGTGGCCTCCATCCGTACATCGCATCCGGAACACTGGAACAACATACCGGCCGAAATCCTCCAGGACCACACCGACGAACTGCCCAGGGACAAGACCCTGGTGCTGGTCTGCAATACCGGAGCCAGATCCTACGAGGCCCAGCGCAAGCTCGATGCCGTCGGCCTGACCGCCTCCCTGAGCCTTCAGGGCGGCATGGGCATGCTCAACCGCTGGGGTCTCAACCTGGCCGACCAGGAATGAACCGACAGGAGGGACCGATGCCCGTCAGCGCCCGGGTCGCAAAACAGATGACCCGCTCCGATCTCGAGCAAGTGCAGCTCGAACGTCTTCAGGCCACCCTGAACCGAATTCGCAAGCATGTGGCCTTTTACGGCCGAATGTTCAACGAGCACGGTTTTGACCCGGACCGCTTTGACACCCTGGCCGATCTGGGCCGGATACCATTCACCACCGAGGCCGATCTCATCTCGGCCTATCCCTACGGGATGTTCTGCCGTCCCCTGCGGGAAGTCATCCGCGTCCACAGCACCACCGGCCGAGGGGAAAAGCCCATCGTCGTCGGCTCCACCGAGCAGGACCTCAAGAGCGGGGCCAGGCTGCTGGCCAGGATCATGGCCAGCTACGGCCTGGGCGGCGAAGACGTCTTCCAGATCACCCTCAACTACGGCCTCGGCACCTGGGCCTTCGGCTTTCACGACGCGGCCCGGGAACTCGGAGCATCGACAATCCCGACCTCCGTCGGCAAATCCGAACGGCAGGTCCGAACCATGCGCGACTTCGGAACCTCCTGCCTGGTGGCCACCCCGGGCTATGCCCTGACCCTTTTGGGCACCATGGAGCGCATGGGGCTGACTCCTTCGGAGCTGCGCCTCAAGACCCTGCTTCTGACCGGAGAACCCTGGCCCGAAGGTCTCCGGGAGCGGCTTGAAGACGGATTTCAGGCCCGGGCCTTCGACATCTACGGTCTGAGCGCCGTTTCCGGCCCGGGCATAGCCGCCCAATGCCCCGAGTCTTTGGCCCTGCACGTCCAGGAGGACATGTTCCTGGCCGAAATCGTCGATCCGGACTCGGGCAGGGCCATGCCACCTGGCGAGTGGGGCGAGTTGGTTCTGACCACCCTGGCCAAGGAGGCTCTGCCCCTGCTCCGATATCGGACCGGCGACCGGGCCCGGTTCCTGCCCGATCCATGCCCCTCGGGACACGTCTTCCGCTGTCTGGACCGCATCGACGGCCGGGTTGACGACATGTTCATCGTCAAGGGCATCAACATCGCCCCGGAACGGATCGACAGCCTGCTCTCCGGAACCCTGGGCGGACCAGTGACCTGGGAGGCCGAGATCGAGGGATTCGGCCCGGGCCAGGCACTCATCCTGCGGATCGGCATCAACGATAGTCTCTTCTTCGATCAGATGAAGCGCCAGCGCGATCTTGTCGACCGCCTGCGCCACGACTTCTCCCAATGGCTCGGGGTCACCCCGGTCCTTCGTCTCGTGGAGCCCGCCAGTCTTCAGAACCCGTTCTCACCCCGAAAGGAACGGAATCCATGACCTCCGAAGACCAAAATCTTTCGGACAATCTCGCCCGGACCGGCCTGTCCCGCTACGAGGAAATTTTTCTTCGGGCCCCGGTGGGCATCTTCCAGACCACCCCGAACGGCCGCTTCAAGGACATGAATCCCCGCTTCGCCAAAATCTTCGGATGGCCGTCCGTCGAGGCCATGTACGAAGACGTCACCGACATTCGCACCCAGCTCCATGCCGAAGAATCGACCTTTGACGCCTTTGGGGCCGAACTCGACACGCACGGTCGGGTCGACGACTACCGTCTACCCATGCTCCGTCGGGACGGAACCCGATTCTGGGCCTCGGTGACCGCTATCCAGGTCACCGACGACCAGGGCCGGTTCATGGGCACCGACGGCTTTCTCATGGACTGCACGGAACAGGTCGCTCTGGAAGAGGCCCTTCAGGAGAACGAGGCCAACTTTCGGGTCCTGACCAACAGTACCTCCTGCGCCATCTTCATCCTCCAGGACGGATTCTGCCGATACATGAACCCATCAGGGGCCGCCCTATGCGGACGCACCCTGACCGACCTCTCCCGAAAACCCTTCTCCCGAATCTTCTCCGAAGATAACCTCTCCCGGTACGAGGAATTTCTGGGCAACATCCAAAATCTTGGCGGCCTGGAGACCGGACGGCCCTTGGAGCTTCCGGTCCGCCGCCCCGACGGTGAAGATCGCTGGATGGAGACCCGGATTCGCCCCATTCTCTTCAACGGTGAGCCGAGCCTTTTGGTCACGGCCTTCGACATCACCGACCGCAAGGAGGACGAACGAGTCTCCATGACCCTGTTTCGAATCTCCAACGCCGTCTCGGTCACCAGGGACATCCAGGATCTGTACGCCTTCATCTTCAAGATCCTCCAGGAGATGACCTCCGCCCCGAATTTCTTCATCGGGCTGGTGGATGAAGAAAACGATCGAATTGTCTTCCCCTTCTACCACGACGAACGCGACGAATACATCAACATCGAGAACATCAGCGATCCCAACACCAAGAGTCTGGTCCTCCATGTCCTCAGGACCAGTAAAACCCTCTGGGCCACCCGGGACGAGATCGGCCAGCTCTTGCAGGACGGTGTTTTGGACGTCATCGGCTCCTTTCCTGCCGTTTGGGTCGGAGTGCCCCTGAACATCAAGGGCAAGATCCTGGGCGTCCTGGCCGTGCAGGACTATGAGAACCCGAATCGGTTCAAAAAGCGCGACGTGGACCTCATCGTCTCCATCTCCGAACAGATCGGGATGGCCATAGAGCGCAAGATATACGAGGACCAATTGACCCACATGGCCCTCCACGACGAGCTGACCGGACTGCCCAACCGGGCACTGTTCCTGGAGCGCCTCGACCGGGCCCTGGCCAGGGCCAAGCGCCGCGGCGACTATCTCTTCTCCGTGATCATGCTCGACTTGGATCGCTTCAAGACAATCAACGACGGGCACGGACACATGGTCGGAGACATGCTCCTGCGCGAAATAGGCCAAAGGTTGCCGGCCGTTCTCCGGAACATGGACACCATGGCCCGGCTGGGAGGCGACGAATTCGCCATCCTGCTGGAGGAACTCAGGTCGCCCCGCGAGACAATCCTTGTGGTCAAGCGAATCCGTCAAATGATGGCCAGACCCTTGACCATTGACGGCCAGCCCCTCCACACCAGCGCCAGCATCGGCATCGTTCTGGAGACCGAGGGCTACGAGCGGGCCGAGGACCTTCTGCGGGACGCCGACATCGCCATGTACCAAGCCAAGGATCTGGGCAGGGACAGGTTCCGGGTCTTCAATCGACGCATGCACGACCGGGCCGTGGAGCTCATGACCCTGGAGGCCATGCTCCGTGACGCCCTGCGCACGAACGAGATCCACGCCGCATTCCAGCCCATTTTGTCCTCATCGGGCACGCGCCTGGACGGCTTCGAGGCCCTGGCCCGCTGGACCCATGCGGAAAAAGGCCCCATCCCGCCCTCCGAGTTCATTCCCGTGGCTGAGGAGAGCGGCCTGATCATCCCTCTGGGCGAGAGCATCCTTCGCCAGGCCTGCTCGGACATGTCCCGATGGATAGAGATATTTCCCGCCCTGGGCGGAGCCTACGTGTCCGTTAACCTTTCCCCGGTCCAGCTCAACATGGCCAACTTCTCTGACCGCCTCCAGCGGATCCTTGAGGAGTCCGGCCTGCCTCCGGCCAATCTAAAGCTCGAGATCACCGAAACGGCCCTCATGGCCAACCCCGACGTGGGCCTGGCCACTCTGAAACTCTTCCACGGCCTGGGAATCCGGTTGTCCATCGACGACTTTGGAACCGGGTATTCGTCCCTGTCCTACCTCCAGCGATTTCCGGTCCGGACCATCAAGATCGACCGGTCCTTCGTCGAGGGCCTGGGTCTGGAAGCGGAGAATTACGAAATTGTCCGGGCCATCGTGGCCCTGTCCCACAGCCTGAACATGGACGTAGTGGCCGAAGGGGTCGAGAAGCGCCGGCAGCTCGATATCCTAGACTCCCTTGCCTGCGAAAGCGTCCAGGGCTTCCTTTTCGCCCGCCCCATGGGCCGGTTCGAGACCGAAGTCTATCTGCGAAACCTGCTCGGAATCAGCGACGAAAATTGACGGGAACGGGCTCGTTTGCCCTCAATAGCCTGCATCAAATTTTTCGGCGAAAAAAACACGGCCCTGTCCGGCATCAACCGGACAGGGCCTTTTCAGTATTGATCGGGATACTTCAATGCAAGTGACCGAACGCGACCATTCGCATTCGACATCCTTAATCGAACCGCGATCTACTTTCCCACGGCCGGAATCATCAATCCCGCGAAATAGCTTTTCCCGGTCTTCTTGTTGGTGAACAAAGCAAACCCTGTCGTTGCCAATGATGTGGTGATGTCCACGCTTCCTATTCCGTACGAACCGAAATCGGACAAAGGATAGATGGCACTGGTCATAGCGCTCAACGTATACGTCTCGGAGCCCATGCTGGCTCCGGAATCGTCACGCTTCGTCAAGGTAACCGTGGAAGCGAATGTCGAGTTCGGGTTGATCATATAAATGGACGTGTCCCATTGTTTGTCCTGACCGAAATGGGGCAGTACCATGTTCTTGGATACCGAATCCGAAGGAACGAAATCCATGTCACCCATATATGTGGCGGTGTCATCGGTGAACAAGGCCACACCTCTGAGCTCTTGGGTCGATTCGACCTTAATCCATCCTCTGGCCGCCTTAATGTAAGACGTCCTGGCAATAAACGAATTATGGCCACGAGGATCTATGGACACGGTATTCGTCCCTATGGCCGCCCCGGACTGGGCGTAGTACCTTGCCGTGACATTGGCCGTTGCCGACGTGCTCAGATTCCGCAAACCGAGGCCTGTCCAGGCACCCGAGGTGTTCTCAATGAGATACGGAATGTAATAGGTATAGCTGGCTGTAGGAGTCTGCCCCCAAGTGATATCCAAATATTGGAAAAAAAGACTAGCGTATTTTACTCCGTCATCACCTTCATAATGATAAAGGTTGTAATTCATATCGATCGGAACACGAAACAGACCATTTGGCCTTCCGCTATTTGACCCCCATGAATTCAACATGATCCAAGATGTTTCATCGTATCCGACACACAGAACTGCATGCCCTCCGAAACCCCCGTCTTCAGATTGACCATTAGTAAAATCAAAACTAAATGGTGTACTTTCTCCGTCCGCACCCCAAAAATTATAAAATTGAGTCCAGTTTGATTCTTTTGGCAAAAAAAATGCGAACCAAACAGCCTTGTTCTGATTCAATATACTTTTAATGTTGGCAATAGCTTGGGCTTGAGATATGTTATGAGTTGTAATCGCTTGCCGTTCAAAAGATGTTATCGGATAATTTGGACTTGTCCCGATTGATGCGCATGAAACATTGCAATTTCCATCACCATTCTGCCAATAAGCATTTGTGTTACTCCATGGGATTATATATCCTTTTGAAGTATAAAATGTTGCCAAATCAGCCAACCATCCTCCTTGACAACACGTTTTCGCAGTGTTGCACGCCGATATGTACTGGACGGACAATCGATCCTTGACTCCTTTCTGAACATTCAGATCAATAGCCGCTGCTCCGGTCCCGGCCCAGGCCCAGCAATTGCCGCATTGGCCTTGATTGTGCTCTGACGGTGTGTACTGAAGGTAGGACAATAGGTTCAGGGAACTTTCAAACCCATTGGCGAAAGAGGATTCAAGGGCCATTGGGGCATGAGGCGCAAACTCATGATCCGCGGCGAACTCCCGAAATTCTTCGCGAGTAAATCGCATAATTCCAAACGATTCATCCTCGGCCCATGCATGCATGGACGTACCCAGCATCGACAGAGCCAACAGCAACAGCAGAAAAATTTTTTTGCACCTCATAGCGTTTCCTCCATGTCCTCCTTGGACTGGTATATGTCGGCGGAAAAACCGCCAAACTTTAACAACCACCGGCGAAAACAAAAAGCCTCAGGGAAAACGGAACATGACCGGAGTACATGTCCCAGATTGAATGACATCCATTACACAAGGGACTTCGGCCCCAGGTTGCAGGTTGTGTTCCTCCAGATAGCGCTTGTTCGGGGATCGGAAGTCCGGGGTCTGCAGATCGAAAATTTTTCCGGTTGGATCGGCAAATGGCTCCTGGACGGGTTCATGCGACTGGAAACGAAATCTGACCTCGAATGAATCCGGGGCCGAGGCATGTTCTCGAATATCGACGATCACCGCCGTGCCTTCGTAGGTCCGGTACGAGCATCTTCCTCCGACCATCCTGTCCGTTGCGCCTTGATTCTTCACCGATGTTTCGCCTCCGGGAGATGGGGCCATGGCCAAAACCTGAGCATGAGCCAATACTGCCACAGTCACGATGAAAATGAAATTTCTGATTGATTTCATACTGGGATGGAGCCATAAGAAATCGGCCATGTCAAGAACAAAACAAAAAGGCCGGAGACTTTCGTCATCCGGCCTAAACTTCAAAAAGACCTTGGAACAAAATGAAGTGCCACCCTCGACGATGTTTTCAGATGCTCAGACTTAACTCCAAAGTGCCTGAATCTTGGTCAGCATGGAGGCTTCGGCCAAAACCGACGAGGAACGCAGCGACGAATACGATTGCGACAGTTCCGACTGCCCTGGGGAAAACCTCTCCTCGACCGATTGAATCCAGGGTTCGGGTGACAGGCCCCCTTGACCGCCGATCGCCATGCCTTCTTCTCCGGATTGCACCCAAGGCTCAGGCGACAGGCCTCCTTGGCCGCCAACAATGACCCGCCCCTCGGCCGATTGAATCCAAGGTTCAGGAGACAGCCCCCCTTGGCCGCCGATGCCCTTTTGATCTTCGGCTGGCTGGACCCATGGTTCCGGACTCAGTCCACCCTGACCGCCGATCGCCATGTCTTCTTCTCCAGATCGCACCCAAGGCTCAGGCGACAGGCCTCCTTGGCCGCCAACAAGGACGCGCCCCTCGGCCGATTGAATCCAGGACTCAGGCGACAGGCCTCCTTGGCCGCCGATGCCCTTTTGACCTTCGGCGGACTGGACCCATGGCTCGGGGTTCAGGCCATCGTCTCCCCCAACCTCGTTTGCTTCCAATATATTTCTAAAATCAAAGAGTCTTCTGTCCGAACTCTCCTGCATCCTGCCATACCCAATGCCCGACCCACGCTCATTATTCTGCGTCGCATGCATCATTCCCACATATCCAGTTTCCATGGTCCAACCTCCTGAAAAATTTTCCTCTCGCCGAAGATTTAGCAAGGTTCGGGCCAAGCATCGATCCGGGCTAAGCGGTGGCCGGTCCGATCCGGACCGACCAGCCACGAAGGCCTTTTCAACTCCGGCGGGATGATGTAGCGGATCGGTCGTTGCAAACAATCTTTCCCGTGGGGGTGACATGTACCAGAAACCATCCGTTTCGTCCTTTGGATTGTTGCTCATGTCCCTGGTCCTGGCCGGGGGCTTGGT